>NZ_DIAO01000015.1:0-174757 GCF_002416465.1 Leclercia sp. UBA5076 | reverse complement strand
AATCCTCCCGGATGCACCATCTTTTATTGCATGTCGATTTCGAAATGATATGTGGTATCGAGTAGTACAGTAGTAAATCCCGATGCATCCGTAGCTCAGCTGGATAGAGTACTCGGCTACGAACCGAGCGGTCGGAGGTTCGAATCCTCCCGGATGCACCATCTTCTCAGAGATAACAGCCAGGCTGTAGTTTCATGGTCTGCGAATCAATCGTCAGCATCAGGGAGGATAACGTTGCTTCAGCAACGACCCGGAGGGCGAGGCAACGCCGAGTAATCCTCCCGGATGCACCATCTTCTCCCTCATTGTTTATTCCTTCGACGTTTCGTCAGCAATCATCTTCTCTGTCAGCGACAAAACCCCTTGTTTACGATAAAGTAACGCTTTGTAATCCTTTCGCGAGAGCACGATGTACGCACAGTATGACGGTTTGATTTTCGATATGGATGGCACCATCCTCGACACTGAGCCAACGCATCGCCAGGCATGGACTGAAGTCCTGGGTCGTTATGGTATGCGTTTCGACTTACAGGCGATGATAGCCCTCAACGGATCTCCAACCTGGCGTATTGCGCAGGCCGTGATTGAACTGAATCAGGCCGATCTCGACCCGCACCTGCTCGCGCGTGAAAAAACCGATGCAGTAAAAGCCATGCTGCTGGACACTGTGCGTCCTTTGCCCTTAATCGACGTAGTGAAGGCGTGGCACGGGCGACGTCCCATGTCCGTCGGTACGGGCAGTGAAAGCGCTATCGCTGAAGCACTGCTCAACCACCTTAACCTGCGCCACTATTTCTCTGCCGTGGTCGCGGCCGATCACGTTAAAAACCACAAGCCTGCACCTGACACCTTTCTGCTTTGTGCAGAGCTGATGGGCGTACCACCCGCGAAGTGCGTGGTGTTTGAAGATGCCGATTTCGGTATTCAGGCAGCGCGTGATGCCGGTATGGCCGCGGTGGATGTTCGCTTACTGTGAGTGACACACTGTCACTCGCCTCATTATTCGCCAGCAGTTTTTTAAGCGCCACGATCCTGCCCGGAAATTCCGAGGTGGTACTGGTGGCGATGCTCTTGTCCGGTGTCAGTCAGCCGTGGTTACTCGTGTTAATAGCAACAATGGGTAATAGCCTTGGAGGGCTGACTAACGTTATTCTTGGGCGATTCTTTCCGCTACGCAAAAAATCGCGCTGGCAGGAAAAGGCAGTCGGCTGGCTAAAACGCTATGGCGCTGCCACGCTTTTACTAAGCTGGATGCCGGTAATCGGTGATTTACTGTGCCTGCTGGCGGGATGGATGCGCATCTCCTGGGGGCCTGTGCTCTTTTTTTTATGCCTTGGCAAGGCATTGCGCTACATTCTTGTAGCGGTTGCAACTTTGCAGGGCATGACGTGGTGGCACTAATTGGACTGTTTGTGACCAGAAACCATTACAATTATGCTAAATGAAATGATTTTGACAGGCGGGAGGTCGAATTGATCCCGGACGTATCACAGGCACTGGCCTGGCTGGAAAACCACCCTCAGGCACTGAAGGGTATTCAGCGCGGTCTTGAGCGCGAAACGCTGCGCGTTAACGCAGATGGCAGTCTCGCAACGACAGGCCATCCACAGGCGTTGGGTTCGGCGCTGACCCATAAATGGATCACTACTGATTTCGCCGAAGCACTGCTTGAGTTTATTACGCCGGTCGACGGCGAAATTGACCACATGCTGAAAATCATGCGTGACATTCACCGCTACAGCGCCCGTAATCTGGGTGATGAGCGGATGTGGCCGCTGAGTATGCCGTGCTATATCGCGCAGGGGCAGGATATTGAACTGGCGCAGTACGGCACGTCCAATATCGGTCGTCTGAAAACGCTCTATCGCGAAGGATTAAAAAATCGCTATGGCGCGCTGATGCAGACGATCTCTGGCGTGCACTATAACTTCTCCTTGCCGATGGCATTCTGGCAGGCGAAGTGCGGCGAAACAGATAAAGAGGCGATCTCCGCAGGCTATTTCCGCCTGATTCGTAACTACTATCGCTTCGGCTGGGTCATCCCGTATCTGTTCGGCGCATCGCCGGCGATTTGCTCCTCTTTCCTGCAGGGCAAACCGACCACGCTGCCGTTTGAGAAAACCGACTGCGGTATGTACTACCTGCCATATGCCACCTCCCTGCGTCTCAGCGACCTGGGTTATACCAATAAGTCGCAAAGCAATCTCGGTATTACGTTTAACGATCTGCACGAGTATGTGGCAGGATTGAAGCGGGCGATCAAAACCCCGTCGGAAACCTACGAAGAGATCGGTCTTGAGAAAGACGGTAAGCGTCTGCAAATCAACAGTAACGTTTTACAGATTGAAAACGAACTATACGCGCCTATCCGTCCGAAACGCGTCACGCGCAGCGGAGAAACACCATCGGATGCGTTACAGCGCGGTGGGATTGAGTACATCGAAGTGCGCTCCCTGGATATCAACCCGTTCTCGCCTATCGGCGTGGACGAGCAGCAGGTACGCTTCCTGGATCTGTTTATGGTCTGGTGCGTGCTGGCCGATGCGCCGGAAATGAGTGCTGACGAACTGCTCTGCACCCGCACGAACTGGAACCGGGTGATCCTTGAAGGGCGTAAACCTGGCCTGACGCTGGGCATAGGTTGCCAGACGGCACAGTTCCCGCTGCAACAGGTGGGTAAAGATCTGTTCCGCGATCTCAAACGCGTCGCCCAGACACTGGACAGCGTTTATGGTGGCGATGCGTATCAGCTGGTTTGCGATCAGCTGGTCGAAAGTTTTGATAATCCTGAGCTAACGTTCTCGGCACGCATTCTGCGTTCTATGATTGATCGGGGCATCGGCGGGACCGGTCGTGCACTTGCGGCGGAGTATCGCGATATGCTGCTGCAGGAACCGCTGGAGGTGCTTACCGAAGCTGAGTTCGCTGCTGAACGCGAAGCGTCAACGGTGCGTCAGCGTGAGATTGAGGCGGCGGATACAGAGTCGTTTGCTGAGTTTCTGGCGAAACAGACCTGACAGAAAAGAAAAAGGCCACATCGCTGTGGCCAAAATAACATCTCTGAAGAACAGGGATGATGATAACAAATGCGCGTCTTTCATATACTCAGACGCGCGTTGAAAAGAAGAGTTCATTTTTTTTAAAAAAAAATCACTATCGGAGGTGACGTATGCCGTTATTAGATAGCTTTACTGTCGACCATACCCGTATGGAAGCACCTGCTGTACGCGTTGCGAAGACCATGCATACCCCGCACGGCGATACGATCACGGTATTCGACCTGCGTTTCTGCGTACCGAATAAAGAAGTGATGCCGGAAAAAGGCATTCACACCCTGGAGCACCTGTTTGCCGGCTTCATGCGCGATCACCTGAACGGTAACGGCGTTGAGATCATCGATATCTCGCCTATGGGTTGCCGTACCGGGTTCTACATGAGCCTGATTGGGGTGCCGGAAGAGACCCGCGTCGCAGATGCGTGGAAAGCGGCGATGGAAGATGTGCTGAAAGTTAAAGAGCAGAACCAGATCCCGGAGCTCAACGTTTACCAGTGCGGTACATATCAGATGCACTCTCTGGAAGAAGCCCAGGATATTGCCCGCCACATCCTTGAGCGTGACGTTCGCGTCAACAGCAATGACGAACTGGCGCTGCCAAAAGAGAAGTTGCAGGAACTGCACATCTAGCAAATTACCCGGCTCTTCGCAAGGAGTATGCCGGGTAATATTACTCTATTAATAAATTCCTAAAAGCCTGTCACTCGTTGTGCAATCCTCTCTTTCTCTTTATTATTGCAGCTAACGCATGATAGTTATTTATATATATTATATCTATGGATGAAACCTTAACGCTCATTCACTGTAATTATTGATGCGTTAATATTTCATGGAATAGAATATAATTAAGA
The DNA here is from genome assembly GCF_002416465.1 of Leclercia sp. UBA5076. Taxonomy (NCBI): domain Bacteria; kingdom Pseudomonadati; phylum Pseudomonadota; class Gammaproteobacteria; order Enterobacterales; family Enterobacteriaceae; genus Leclercia; species Leclercia sp. UBA5076. The sequence continues at coordinate 170,851 of NZ_DIAO01000015.1, read as the reverse complement.
GGGATTTATGAAAGTTTATTTTGCTGGCTCCGCGATTCTTTTTTCCGCTATTCTGCTGTCTGCCTGCAGTTCTAAACCGGTGACTACGCCTATAGCCAAAGCCCCTGCCGAACGTAAGCAGGAGGTGCAGTGCTATCAGGAGTTTTCTGCGCTGCAAAAGCTCGACCCGGCGGCCTACGAGACCTACCGTAAGCAATTTGAGAATATTAATAAAAACTATAAAATTTACGAATCGAATAAATCTCTGGTTGATGATAACGCTTCCGAAGTTATGCTCACCGAAATTAATAAAAAACTGTCGCTGGTATGCGTAAGGATTCGTAATACGGTTTATACCAATATGATGAACCGTGCCAATGAAATGAACAAGTTATGAATAAATATTTTAGCGCAGCACTGTACTGCGGATTGTTATTATCGGGTGGAAAAGCATTTTCAGCCGGAACGGAACTATTGGAACGTTTAAATAACGAAAAAATTATCGGCAATAATTCAACCAATCCTTTTATCTCCTCAGAGACCACCACTACTCCCCTGGATACAGCGCCGCAGCAGGTAAAACCTGCCCGTCCGGCGACCCGTGCCGCGTCTGTTAAAAACGACAAGGCCGTCGCGGCCGATCAGGCCAAACTTTCCCGCCTCACCGAGGCACTTCGTCAGGCCAATACCACCATCACCCAATTAGATAAACAGCTAAGTGCGGTGGAAAGCGAAAAGGCGCTGCTGGAACAGGCGGTTGCTCATGAAAGGGATCGTGTCGCGGAAAAAGAGCAGAAGCTCTCCCGGCTGACAGCACAATCGGAAGGCAGCGCGCAAAAGCTTGCCATTGAGAGCCTGATCGCGATGCTGCCGAAGCCTGCTGGCGTCGATCAACAAAAAAATGCAGAACTGGTGGAGCAGCTCAATAAAGCCAACGCGCAACGCGCCGCTCTGACGAAAGCGCTGAACGATCTACAGGCGCAGAAGGACGCGCTTGATGCGCAGCTGAGTGCCCTTAAGACCAACAGCATCCAGACCACTGGCGTGACAAAAGAGCTCGATGCTTTAAAAGCCCAGCTCTCGTCGCTGAATCTGCAAAAAGCGACTCTGGAGACCCGGCTCGCCGAACAGGAAAAAGCGTTCAGCGGCGAAAAGACAAAGTCTGAGATTGCGCAGAATCAGCTCGAAGATGCCAAAAAGGTGATTGCCTCGCAGGAGTCGCTGCTGGCTGTGCAGAAGAGCAGCGCCGGAAGCGACAAAGAGAAGCTGCTTAAAGAGCTGAGCGACCTGGAGGCGCAGAAGAAGGCGCTGGAAACCCAGCTGGCTTCACTGAAAGCGGCCGATGAGAAGAGCGCCACGCTGGCGAAAGAGTTGACCGATCTGCAGGCGCAGAAGAAGGCGCTGGAAACGCAGCTCGCTTCACTGAAAGCGGCCGAGGAAAAGAGCGTCGCGCTGACGAAAGAGTTGACCGACCTACAGGCGCAGAAGAAGGCGCTGGATGCCCAGCTTGCCACCCTCAAAACCAGCAGCGAGAAAAGCGCCGGGGTGGCAAAAGAGCTTGAGGCTCTAAAAGCCCAGCTGTCGTCGCTGAATCTGCAAAAAGCGACTCTGGAGACCCGGCTCGCCGAACAGGAAAAAGCGTTCAGCAGCGAAAAGACAAAGTCTGAAATTGCGCAGAACCAGCTCGAAGATGCCAAAAAGGTGATTGCCTCGCAGGAGTCGCTGCTGGCTGTGCAGAAGAGCAGCGCCGGAAGCGACAAAGAGAAGCTGCTTAAAGAGCTGAGCGATCTGCAGGCGCAGAAGAAGACGCTGGAAACCCAGCTGGCCTCCCTGAAAGAGGTCAGTACCAAAAATGACACTCTCAGCAAAGAGCTGTCCGATCTGCAGACGCAAAAGAAAGCGCTGGATACCCAACTTGCTTCTCTGAAAGAAGCCAGTGCGAAAAATGCGACCCTTACCAAAGAGCTGACCGATCTGCAGGCGCAGAAAAAGACGCTGGATACTCAGCTGACGGCGCTGAAAGCGGTCAATGAGAAAAGTGCCGCGCTGGCGAAAGAGCTGACCGAACTGCAAACGCAGAAAAAGGGGCTGGAGACGGAGCTGGCTGCCCTGAAAGCGATCCGCGAGAAAAACGTGGCATTGTCCAAAGAACTGGCCGATCTGCAGGCGCAGAAGAAAGCGGTGGAGGCGCAGCTTGCGACCCTTAAAACCAGCAGCGATAAGAGCACCGGCGCGGTAAAAGAGGCGGATGCCTTAAAAGCCCAGCTGTCGTCGCTGAACCAGCAAAAAGCCACTCTGGAGACCCGGCTGGCCGAGCAGGAAAAAGTGCTTAAAAGCGAGAAGTTAAAATCTGAGATTGCGCAGAACCAGCTTGAGGATGCTAAAAAAGTTATCGCTTCACAGGAGTCCCTGTTGGCTCTTCAGAAAAATAACGTTGGCAGCGAGAAAGATAAAAGCGGTGCGCTGGTCACTCAACTGGCTGCTGCCGGAAAAGAGACCGAGGAGCTGAAAAAGCAGCTGGCCCAGCTACAGACGCAAAAAGCCTCGCTTGAGGAGCAGCAGAAAACGCAAAGCGCCTCCCTGGCAACGTTGACGGCCGAAAACCAGAAGCTGAAGGAGAGTCAGGCAGCATCCGCAAAAGCGACTAAGGAGCCGCAGCGGATGAAGATCGATAAGACGGCGGCAAAAGATACGCTGACCAGCTACGCTATCGGCACCTGGTATGGCGATGCGGCAGGGCGTGAAAAGAGCAAGCTGCACGGGCTGAACAAAAAGCTCGATCTTAACGCCTTTATGCAGGGCTTTAACGACAAGGTGAACAATAAGCTCCAGATGACGCCAGCAGCGCTGTCGAAGGAGCTGGTCGCGCTGGATCAGGTACAGAAAAAGCAGTTTGTCGCAATGCAAAGTGAAAACGAAAAGCAGAGCAAAGCGATCATGACTAAGGCGGCGAATGAGAAAGGCGCTAAACGACTGCCGGAAGGAGCTATCTATCGGGTGATTCAGCAAGGTGAGGCGCCGCTGATTACGGCCCAGAACGAGATCATTGCCGAGATTGATGAGGTGCTGGGTACCGGTAAAGTGATGTCCAGTAAAGAGGTGCGCGCCAGCCGGGTTAAGGATTTACCGCCGCTGTTCCAGACGGTAGTGAAAAAACTGGGTCTGGGCGGGGAGGCAAAAATCCATATCCCGGCGAAACAGGCCTACGGTGAAGAGGGCGTACCCGGCTTTGTGCCACCAGGCACGGTCTCGATCATTACGATTAAAATTATCGGCATTAAGTAAGTTCTATCGCGCCCATAAAAAAACGGATCTGCATGCAGATCCGTTTTTCTTTTCAGATGATTAGTGCGCGCCACCGCCTCCGCCGCCCGCGCCAAACGGCGGTTTGGCGAACCAGATCAGCCCCAGCAGCACAATAAACACCCCAGCCGATAGCCAGAAGATCTCGTTGGCCGAGATGATTAGCCCCTGGGCGGTGATCTGCTGCGCTATCCATCCGGAAGCCTGCTGCTCAGACATGCCCATCCCCTGCAGCTGGCTGTAGACTTCCTGCGCCTGCGGATTGAACACGTTCACCGATTCAGTCAGCTGCGCATGGTGCAGCGACTCGCGGTTAGTCCACATGGTGGTGGTCATCGAGGTCCCGATAGAGCCCGCCAGCGTACGCATAAAGTTCGACAGGCTGGATGCCGCCGCCATCCTTTCCGGCGGCAGACCGGAGAGGGTGATGGTGGTCAGTGGCATAAAGAAGCAGGCCACTGCAAACCCCTGGATGAACTGCGGCCACGCGGAGGCGCCAAAGTCCATGCCCGGTTCAAAGGTATAGGCGCGCCAGTAGAAGCACACCGCATACATGATGAAGCTGAAGGTCACCAGGCGTCGCATATCCAGCTTATGGGCGAAGCGGCCGATGATCGGCGACAGCAGGACCGGGATCACCCCGACCGGCGCCGACGCCAGCCCTGCCCAGGTGGCGGTATACCCGTATACCTCCTGCAACAGCTGCGGCAGCAGAACAATGGCGCCGAAGTAAAGCATGTAGGCAAGGCTGATACACAAACACCCTATGGTGAAGTTGCGTGATTTAAATAGCGACAAATCGACTATCGGGTTGTCGTCCGTCAGCTCCCAGACAATCAGGAAGCTGAGCGCCACCACCGCCACAACAGTCAGAACGATGATCTCCTGCGAGGCGAACCAGTCCAGCTCTTTCCCGCGGTCGAGCATGATCTGCAGGCTACCGATGCCCAGCACCAGTAGCGCCAACCCCACGCCATCAATCCGCCGCTGTTCAGTGCGGGTTTCGCGGCCACGCAGCGACTGCAGGGTCAGCAGTACCACCAGGGCGCCAATCGGCACGTTGATAAAGAAGATCCAGCCCCAGTGATAGTTATCGCTGATATAACCGCCCAGAATCGGGCCGCAGATCGGGGCGACAATCACCGTCATCGACCACAGCGCCAGCGCAATAGAGCGCTTGGCAGGCGGGTAGTTGTTCAGGAGCAGACTTTGCGACAGCGGGATCAACGGTCCGGCCACAATCCCCTGGATCACGCGGAAGAAGATGAGCATGTTCAGGCTGGTGGAGACGCCACACGCCCAGGAGGCCAGCACGAAAGCGATCGTTGACCAGAGGAACAGTTTCACTTCCCCGACGCGCTTCGCCAGCCAGCCGGTAATCGGGATGGAGATCGCATTCGCCACCCCGAACGAGGTGATCACCCATGTCCCCTGGCTCAGGGAAGAGCCAAGGTTCCCGGCGATGGTCGGGATCGCCACGTTCGCGATGGTGGAGTCCAGCACCTGCATGAATGTCGCCAGCGAAAGCGCAATGGTCATGATGACCAGCTGCGCCCCTTCCAACGGTTTTTGCGGTTTTTGCTGCTGCATAACGCTCACCTTCGGATTAACCGGCGTTTGCCTTCACGATCTCATCGATCAGTTTATTCACCGGCTCAAGGCTGATCTCACGGGCATTACTTTCGTAGGCCGGGTTCGAACGTGCCTGGTTTGCCAGCATCTGGCCGTCACGGTTGGAGGTGTCCACCGTCACCAGCGTGGAGAGGCCAATACGCAGCGGATGGTCCGCCAGCTGTTTCTCATCCAGCTCGATCCGCACCGGCAGACGCTGAACCACTTTGATCCAGTTCCCGGTGGCGTTCTGCGCAGGCAGCAGCGAGAAGGCGCTGCCGGTCCCCATATCCAGCCCCACCACTTTGCCGGTGTACTTTACGTCGTCGCCGTAGATGTCGCTGACGACCGTGGCGGTCTGGCCGATACGCATATGCGCCAGCTGGGTCTCTTTGAAGTTGGCGTCAATCCACAGGTTGGTTGCCGGCACCACCGCCATCAGCGGGGTGGAGGAGGTGATCTGCGCGCCAGGCTGCACGGAACGACGGGAAACGTAGCCGGTCATCGGGCTGACGATTTTAGTACGCTGCAGCGCCAGCCAGGCGTTACGGACTTCGGTCGCCGCCTGTTTTACCGCCGGTTGTTGGTCGAGCGTGGTATTCAGCACGATCGCCTGATTAGCGTTATATTGCTGAAGTGCCACATCCAGCTGGGCCTGCGCGCTGGCGACCGCGTCACGGGCGTGTTGCAGCTCTTCGCGGCCAATCAGGTTGGCCGAACCCAGCGGGACGCGACGATTGAGGTCGCTCTGGGCCTGGGCGAGGGCGGTTTTCTGCACGTCAATATTGGCCTGCAGCTGTTTGCTGTTGATCATCAGCTGGCGGGTCTGACGTACGCTCGAGGCCAGCTCAGTCTGCGCTTTTTCAAACGCCTGCTGGGCATCGGTCGGATCGAGCGTTACCAGCACATCACCTTTTTGCACAAAGTCGGTATTGTCAGCCCAGACTTTCGTCACGCTGCCCGACACCTGCGCCATAATCTGAACCTGGTTCCCTGCCACATACGCGTCATCCGTCTCTTCACTATGACGCAGTACTAAAAACCAATAGATCCCATATGCCACGGCAATGATAATAAAGAGCAAGGTCAGCAGCAGAAGGGCGCGCTTGCGTTTGCCTTTCTTGTTGACCGGTTGCTGCGGGGTTGTGTTCTCCGCATTTGCGCTCATGTTGTTCTCCACGATCTTATTATTTCACATCGGCTGAGCCGACCTGTTATCAGAAAGGCCAGCACGATGAGATGCTGGCCTGACGGTTTTCTTATTAATCTGGATTTTGGAGCGTGTCGTCGCGTTAGCGCAGCGCCTCAAGAACAGCGCCATCTTCATCCATCTGGTCCAGACGGGTGAGCAGCTTACGGGTGATATGCTCGAGCTGATCTTTCTCTGCGTTACTTAAAGACGACCAGAGTTGATGCAGGCAGTTGTGCTGAGGTGGGAGCACCTCGCGCAGGAATTCGTGACCTTTCTCGGTCAGTTGCAGGTGCAGACAACGGCGGTCGTTGTCACTTTCGCGGCGCTCAATCCAGCCACGTTTTTCAAGCTCATCGGCAATACGGGTCGCATTGGTACGGGACGAACCCAGCGCGCAACTCAGTTCCGAAGGCTGAATGCTGTGATTTTCCTGAGACTCCAGCGTAATCAACGCCATAAATAACGTCTCGTTAATCCCTTGAGCTTTCAGCATTTTATTGCGATTTTCCAGCAGCTTACCCTGCATGTGCATGCAGAGACGCGTTAACAGGATCTCCTGATATGGGAAATCTGCATAGCGACTGGCGCGAAATTTAAGCATTTGTTCAATGGGCGTAAACGAACTATCCATTTGGGCATAACCTCATTAATTACAGCCGATATAGTAACGACAGTGACAAATAATGTAAATGAATTATTTGTGCGGATAAAATCCACAAGGCGAATTTCACTGTCATCAAGAGCCGGGTTGATCCGTGACCCGGTAAGCACAGAAAAGAGGGGGTGGCGCTGGCAAAACGGGGATGAGTCATCAGGCGTAAGCTATTCATGCGGTATTCTAATATATTACCCACATAAAAATTTTCGGTATAAATGATTGCGTACCTTAACAGACTGAGGGGCTCCTTAACACCCTGAGAGCCCCAAACTTATGTAAACCTTATTGAATAGCCTCCTGACGGTGATAACCGCGCCACCAGACCAGCAGGTTAAGCAGCGCCATCACCGACCCGACCGCACACACGCCCGTCCAGCCGGCATGCTGCCACGCCGAGGCCGAAATGAGCGACCCGGCCGCACCGCCGATAAAGTAGCTGGTCATATACCCGGCCGTCAGGCGGGTACGGGCATCCGGCTTGACGCGGTAAATCACGGTCTGGTTGGTGATATGCACCCCCTGCACGGTCAGGTCGAGCACCAGGATGCCGATAATCAGCGCCAGCACCGAGACATGTCCGTACCAGATTGCTGCCCAGGAGAGCAGCAGCATCACCAGACCGGCGGTGGTGGTGAGGTGCGATTTACCCTTGTCCGCCAGGCCACCCGCAGGACGCGCCCCCAGCGCACCGGCAGCCCCGGCCAGACCAAACAGACCGATCACCCCTTCGGAATAGTTAAACGGCGGAGAGGCCAGCAGGAAGGCCATCGAGGTCCAGAGAATACTGAAGTTAGCGAAGGTGAAACAGCCGAGCAACGCCCGGGTACGCAGCAGTTTATCCTTTATGAACAGGCTAAAGACGGAGCCCAGCAGCTGCGGATAGTTGAGATGGGTTTCTGACTTCACCTTCGGCAGGCCGCGCCACAGCGCCAGCGCCATCACCACCATCAGCACCGAGGCGACCCAGTAGACGGTGCGCCAGCCGCCGATACCCGCCAGTAAGCCCGCAACGGTACGCGCCAGTAAAATCCCCAGCAGCAGGCCGCTCATAATGGTGCTGACCACCTTACCGCGCTTATCCGGCGAGGCGAGGGTAGCGGCGAGGGGCACCAGAATCTGCGCCACCACCGAGAAGAGACCGGTCAGGGCGGTGCCGAGGATCATCATGCTAAGCGACTGGCTGGAGGCGGTGATCAACATCCCGCCCGCGGCCAGCAGCGTCATGGAGACAATCATCGCCCGGCGTTCAAACATATCCCCCAACGGGACGAGGAACAGCAGACCCACAGCGTATCCCAGCTGGGCGGCGGTAACGATAAAACCGGCTGAGCTTGCCGAGAGCGAGAAGTTGCGGGCGATGGTTTCCAGCAGGGGTTGCGCATAGTAGTTGCTGGCGACCGCCAGACCGGTTGCCACTGACATCAGCAGAATAAGTGCGGGGCTAAGCCCCTGAGGTGTTTTTGTCATTTGGTTTCGAAATCATTAGTTAAGTGATTATTTTTTCGTAAACCATAATAACGGATGAAGAGAGGAGGCGGGGAGTTGTTGAGTGATGGATCGTGCGGTCTGCTCCCCTCTCCGGGAGAGAGGAGCAGAGTAGCGTTACTTCTGTGCCGCCAGGGCTTCATTTACCCATGCATCAAACTGCTGCTGGTGGGCTTTGATCCAGCCATCGATATGGCCCTGTACATCGGCCTCCGATGACTTGCCGGCATGCATCATCGCGTTCTGCGCGTTGATGTCCGCCAGCGGCAGCTTCATGACCGAGAAGAGCTTCGCCGCTGCCGGGTTTTTCTCAGCCCAGGCTTTGTTGGCCACAATGTGCATGGTATTCACCGGGAAGCCGTAGTTCATGCCGTTAGGCAGTTTGGTGTCGATATCCTTCTGCTCGCCCGGCAGAGAGGAGAACGGCACCTGCAGCCAGACCACATCTTTACCCGGCTTCAGTACGTCGCTTACCCAGTATGGCGTCCAGGTGTAATAGATGACCGGTTTACCCTCTTTAAAGCGGGCAATAGTGTCCGCCATCATCGCAGAGTAGTTGCCGTGACTCACCTCCACCGTTTTTGCCAGGTCGAAGGCTTTGTTCTGATGGTTAATCACCGCCTCACAGCCCCAGCCCGGCGAGCAGCCCATCATGTCGGCTTTGCCGTCCCCGTTGGTATCGAACAGCTTCGCAATCTTCGGATCTTTCAGCTGCTCAATATTGGTGATGTGGTACTGATCGGCGGTTTTCTTGTCGATCAGGTAACCCTGAGCCGCACCGGAGACAAAGGTCCCTTCACGGTAGAACTTTTTGTCGCCGCCCGCGGCGGTGTACATGTCGTCATGCAGCGGCTGCCAGTTGACGGCAGTAAAGGTGGCATCCCCCGAGGCAATAGAGGTATAGCCGACGTTGTAATCCACTTCGCTGGGTTTATTGACCGTATAGCCCAGCTTCTCCAGCGCGCGGCTGACCAGCCCGGTCTGGAATGACTCTTCGGAGATGGTGCTCTGGACCGGTTGCACGGTAATACCGGTGCCCGGCAGGTCGGCAGCGAATGCGCTGGTGGAGGCAAGGGTGGCAAACGCTGTGGCAAAAAGTACGCTATGTCGCATCGTTGTTCCTTATTTAGACGTTGTGAATGGGCGGGTAAGCAACCCGACAGGGCCGGTGTTATACCAGCGACGGTTGCCGCGACTGCGTGCATCACGACCGACAGCCTGGGTCAGGCGGTCAAGGATAATGGCGAGGATCACGATCCCGACGCCACCGACGGTGGCCAGCCCCATATCGAGACGACCAATCCCGCGCAGCACCATCTGGCCCAGACCGCCCACGGCGATCATCGAGGCGATCACCACCATCGACAGGGCCAGCATCAGGGTCTGGTTCACACCCGCCATAATGGTGGGCATCGCCAGCGGCAGCTGGACTTTAAACAGCATCTGACGCGGGCTGGCGCCAAACGAGCGCGAGGCTTCGATCAGATCCGCCGGCACCTGATTGATGCCCAGAATGGTCAGACGCACAATCGGCGGCAGGGCGAAGATAATGGTCACCACCACGCCCGGCACGTTGCCGATGCCGAACAGCATCACGATAGGCACCAGGTAGACAAACGCCGGGGTGGTCTGCATCGCATCCAGCAGTGGGCGAATAATTTTCGCTGCCCGCGGGCTGCGCGCCAGCCAGATCCCCATCGGCAGGCCGATCACCACGCAGAAGAGCAGGGCGGTCAGTACCAGCGCCAGGGTGATCATCGCCTGGGACCACGCGCCAATGGCGCCGATGGCGATCAGCGAGATCAACGTGGCGATCCCCATCCCCGCGCTGCCAAACTGCCAGGCGATCAGCGAGAAGAGCACGATGGCGACCGGAGCCGGCATCCCCAGCATCAGCTGCTGGAAGCCGTTGAGGATGTAGTCCACCGGGACGCGGATCCCCTGGAAGACCGGGCGGAAGTGGGTCACTACCCAGTCGATCCCCTCCGTCACCCAGCTGTCGAGCGGGATCAGGGTCTTATGGAACGGGTCCATAATATTGAAATGTTCTGGCGCAGGCGCAGGGGCGCTGGTCAGCCAGTCAGCGCCACCGCCGTCGGTGGGTGCTGGCGTAGAAGAACCCCACGCGTCAGCGGATTGCGCCGCGCTGTCCGCCGCCTCTGTAGTACCCCACGGGTTAGATTGATCAGCCATTGTTTGCCCCCTCGCGATCTAAAGCCTGCAGCAGCATGCGTTTTGAAATGATGCCGACGTACTGTTGTTCCTCTCCAACCACCGGCACCGCACAGGGCGCCTGGCCAACGTGAGAGAGCAACTCGCTGAGCGGCGTTTCGGCGTCCACAGCAAGTGGCGCGTCGATTAACGCCGCATCGATCCCCTGACCTTCGCCGAGGGCGGTTTTCAGGGAGTCGATGGAGACCACGCCGACAAATTTATTGCCGCGTTCAACCAGATAACCGTATTCCCGGTCCTCATCCTGCAGCAGCTTCAGTGCCGAGCGCGGGCCGAACCCTGGCGTTTTACGGATAATGCCGTTTGGCGTACGGCGGGCAATATCTTTGGCGCTAAACACCTGGCTAATATCCACGCCGCGGAAGAAGGTGCGGACATAATCATTTGCCGGATTATTGAGAATTTCGTCCGGAGTACCCACCTGAACCACTTCGCCGTTTTGCATAATGGCAATACGATCGCCAATTCGCATGGCTTCATCGAGGTCATGGGAAATAAAGACAATGGTGCGTTGATGCCGGGATTGCAGTTTTACCAGCTCGTCCTGCATCTCGGTGCGAATTAATGGATCGAGGGCCGAGAAGGCTTCATCCATTAATAATATATCGGGGTTGATCGCTAATGCGCGGGCTAATCCCACGCGCTGGCGCATCCCGCCGGAAAGTTCATCCGGATATGCGTGGGCGTAATTTTCCAGCCCCACCTGACGCAGCGCATCCAGCGCTTTTTCCTGGCGCTCATTGGCCGGTACGCCGGCTAATTCCATGCCGAAGGCAGTGTTATTTAACACCGTCATATGCGGCATCAGGGCGAATGACTGAAACACCATCGCGATCTTTTTTCTGCGCACCTCGCGAAGCTCGGCGTCTGATATTTTGGCGATATCGACGCCGTCAATCAGCACCTGCCCGCGGGTGGGTTCAATCAGGCGATTGAGAAGGCGAACCATAGTGGATTTACCCGAACCGGATAATCCCATGATGACAAATATCTCGCCTTCTTCAATGGCCAGACTGGCGTCTTTAACGCCAAGCGATAGCCCGGTTTTTTCCAGAATTTGTTCTTTTGAGAGACCTTTTTCAATATATTTGAAAGCCCTCTGCGGGTGCTCACCAAATACTTTGTAGAGGTTTTTAACTTCTAATTTAATTGCCATGCAATAAAGAATGTCCCGTTATTTATTTAAATCGATAGCGTTACCAGTGAAATAATAAGCAGGCCATACCCTAACATACTCAGAATCTGAGACAACCCTTGCGGCGCTTGTGGCATGAATTTTGCCGTGGTTTGCACGCAGGTAATATCGCTCAATTTCCCATGAGATAAGGGCTGAGCGGGAAATGAATTTTTTTGAGATTTTTACCGTGCGGATGGGAAATTTCGCCTGAATCGATGTGATTCAGGCGAATATGACCGGAGAATTACAGCGTAGATCACGAAGAGATATTTGTCAGACATTAAGTGATATATTTCGCATTGAAAACCGATTTATTTTACTTAAAAATCCCAGTCCTGGTCTTCTGTCTCCACCGTTTTTCCCATGACATAGGACGATCCCGATCCGGAGAAAAAATCATGGTTTTCGTCACCATTCGGCGAGAGCGCGGCGAGGATCGCCGGGTTGACCTCCGCCATTTCCGGCGGGAAGAGCGCCTCGTAGCCGAGGTTCATCAGCGCTTTGTTGGCGTTGTAGCAGAGGAACGCTTTCACATCCTCCTCCCAGCCCGTTCCGGCATAGAGCTCGTCGGTATAGTTCAGCTCGTTATCATACAGATCCATCAGGAGATCCAGCGCAAAGCCCTTCAACGTCTCGCGTTCGGCCTCGCTAACTTTCTCGAGCCCTTTCTGATACTTATAGCCGATGTAATACCCATGTACGGCCTCATCCCGGATGATCAGGCGAATCAGATCCGCGGTATTGGTGAGCTTACCCCGGCTTGACCAGTACATCGGCAGCCAGAAACCGGAGTAGAAGAGAAACGACTCCAGAAAGACGCTGGCGATCTTCTTCTTCAGCGGTTCGTCGGCGCGGTAATGTTCCAGTACCCGCTGGGCTTTATGCTGCAACGCAACGCTCTCTTCGCTCCAGCGGTACGAGGCATCCACATCTTTGGTCTGACAAAGCGTCGAGAAGATGGAGCTGTAAGAGCGGGCATGCACCGCCTCCATAAAGCTGATATTCGACATCACCGCCTCTTCGTGCGGGGTCAGCGCATCGTCAATCAGCGACGGTGCGCCCACCGTGTTCTGCACCGTGTCGAGCAGGGTCAGGCCGGTAAAGACGCGGATAGTGACCTGCTGCTCTTCGTGGCTTAAGGTCTGCCACGCCGGAACGTCGTTCGACAGCGGCACCTTTTCCGGTAGCCAGAAGTTGCTGGTCAGGCGGTTCCATACCTCCAGATCTTTGTCATCTTCAATCTTGTTCCAGTTAATGGCGTGAACCCGGGACAGTTTCATGCTCTCTCCTTACAGCGCGCAGGACACGCAGCCTTCTGTTTCGGTGCCTTCCAGCGCAAGCTGGCGCAGGCGAATGTAGTACAGGGTCTTGATCCCTTTCTTCCACGCATAGATCTGCGCTTTGTTGATGTCGCGGGTGGTGGCGGTGTCCGGGAAGAAGAGCGTCAGCGACAGCCCCTGATCGACATGTTTTGTCGCCTCGGCGTAGGTATCGATAATTTTTTCCGGGCCGATTTCATAAGCATCCTGATAGAGGTCCAGATTCTCATTCGTCATAAACGGGGCAGGGTAGTAGACGCGCCCGGTTTTCCCCTCTTTGCGGATCTCGATTTTCGACACAATCGGGTGAATGCTTGAGGTGGCATGGTTGATGTACGAGATCGACCCGGTGGGCGGTACCGCCTGCAGATTCTGGTTGTAGATGCCGTAGCGCATCACGTCGTCGCGCAACTGTTGCCACATCGCCCGCGTCGGCAGGCGGACCCCGGCGCGGGCAAACAGCGCCCGCACTTTTTCCGTTTTCGGCTGCCAGTCACCGCTGAGGTACAGGTTAAAGTACTCTCCGCTGGCGTAACGCGACTGCGCAAAACCGGCGAATCGCTGCCCTTTTTCACGGGCCAGCATCATAGAGGTGTTCAGCGCGTGCCAGGTGATGGTGTAGAAGTAGAGGTTGGTGAAATCCAGCCCCTCCGGGCTGCCGTAGGCAATGCCCTCCCGCGCCAGATAGCCGTGCAGATTCATCTGCCCCAGCCCAATGGCGTGCGAGGCGGCATTCCCGGCCTCCACCGACGGCACGCTGCGGATGTGGCTCATCTCCGACACTGCCGACAGGCCGCGCACCGCGGTTTCAACGGTGCGGCCAAAGTCCGGCGAGTCCATGGTATGGGCAATATTCAGCGAGCCCAGATTGCAGGAGATATCGTGCCCGATACGGGCGTAGTCCAGATTCTCGTCATAGGTTGAAGGGCTGTTAACCTGCAAAATCTCGGAGCAGAGGTTGCTCATATTGATGCGCCCGGCAATGGGGCTGGCATGGTTGACCGTGTCCTCGTACATGATGTAGGGATAGCCGGATTCAAACTGGATCTCGGCCAGCCGCTGGAAGAACTCCCGGGCGTTGAGGTTTTTTTTGCGGATCCGCGTATCCGCCACCATCTCGTCATACAGCTCGCTCACCGCCACATCGCCAAACGGCTTACCGTAGATGCGTTCCACGTCGTAGGGGGAGAAGAGCGCCATGTCGGCATTCTCTTTTGCCAGCCGGAAGGTGACATCCGGGATCACCACCCCAAGGGAGAGGGTTTTGATGCGAATTTTTTCGTCGGCGTTTTCGCGTTTGGTATCAAGAAAACGCATGATGTCCGGGTGATGGGCATGAAGATAGACCGCCCCGGCCCCCTGGCGCGCGCCAAGCTGGTTGGCGTAGGAGAAGGCATCCTCCAGCATCTTCATCACCGGGATCACCCCGGAGGACTGGTTCTCGATGCGCTTGATGGGCGCCCCCGCTTCCCGCAGGTTCGAGAGTAAAAAGGCCACGCCGCCGCCGCGTTTGGAAAGTTGTAGTGCCGAATTGACCGCCCGGCCAATCGACTCCATGTTGTCTTCAATGCGCAGCAGGAAACAGGAGACCAGCTCCCCGCGCTGTGCCTTGCCGCCGTTGAGAAAGGTCGGCGTGGCGGGCTGAAAACGCCCGGCGAGGATCTCATCCGTCAGTTGGCGGGCCAGCGTTTCATCTCCCCGGGCCAGGGTCAGGGCGACCATTACCACCCGATCTTCGAAGCTCTCCAGATAGCGCTTTCCGTCGAAGGTTTTCAGCGTATAGCTGGTGTAAAACTTCCAGGCGCCGAGGAAGGTCTGGAAACGAAAACCGCTGGCATGGGCATGGGCAAAGAGCGCCAGCACAACGCTGCTCTCATAGCGCGCCAGCACCCCTGGGTCGTAGTAACCCTCCCTGAGCAGGTAATCCAGACGCGCCTGCGGGCTGGCAAAGGTCACGCTGTTGGGGCGGACATGGGCATTAAAAAAGGCGTCCACCGCCTCACGATCTTTGCTGAACTGGATCTTCCCGTCTTCATCGTATAGGTTCAGCATGGCGTTCAGGGCATGGAAATCCTGCGATCCCTGTATCACGCGTTCTGTGGTTGTCGTTGCCAAAATTCGTTTACTCCTTTACGCACGTTGTCGACGTCCTGCTGGGTCCCCATCAGCTCAAAGCGATAGAGGTACGGCACGCCGCACTTTTGTGAGATGACATCCCCGGCGCGGCAGAAGGCCTCGCCGAAATTACGGTTGCCGGCGGCGATCACCCCGCGGATAAGCCCCCGATTATGGGGATCGTTAAGAAAGCGGATCGCCTGGCGCGGTACCGCCCCGGCGGTTCCGCCGCCGCCGTAGCTGGGCACCACCAGAATAAAAGGCTCGTCCACCTGGATGCGCTCCCGTTCGTTCAGCGGGATCCGCACGGCGGGCAGCCCGAGGCGCACGATAAAGCGGTGCGTGTTCTCCGAGCTGCTGGAGAAGTAGACGAGCAGGCTCATGCCCGGGCGGCCTGCGCAGCCTGCGGCAGCCGGTTAATCAGGTCCGGACGGAACCCCGACCAGCTCATCTCCCCGGCGACCACCACCGGCAACTGGCGGAACCCCTGGGCTTTAAGCCTCTCTGCCGCGTCGGCAACCTGATCCACATTCACCAGTTCGAAGCTCACGCCCCGGCTCTCCATGGCGCGTTTGGTGGCATGGCACTGCACACAGTTGTTGCGAGTGTAAATAATAATGCGCATGATTCGTATTTCCATTTAAAATGGGAGTCCAACGCGATTGAACGCGTCACAGGAGTCTGTCTTGCTAAAAGGAATACTAGATGTAGTTATCCAAACTTTCAACCACACAAGATATGGGAAATTCAAGCGTGCTTGCTGCCGGTAACAACTGTTACGGGAAGGGGAGGTATGGCTTATAAAAATGAAAAACCCCAACACCGCAGGGCATTGGGGTAGAAGAACATAGTACGGCGTTGGGCGTTACTTACGCAGGGCGAGCAGCGCACCGATGAAGATCCCGACGGCGGCGACAGTACCTACCGCACACATGGGTCTCTCGCGAATAAAGGTGTTCGCACAGTTTATGGCATCGCAGGCAGACTGTTTGCTGGTGGAGCATCCATTAAGGCGCGCACGGGTTTCACGCAGTAGCGATCGCGCCTTACGTCTCGCATCTTCCGCTTCGCCCTTCGCATCTGAACCCCAGGATTTCAAAACGCTTTCCAGCGTATCCGCTAATTTCCTGACATCGTTATGGATATCCTGAGCATCGTCCTCAATGTCGTTTCGGTTTGATCGGCTAAACATACAATTCTCCCTTGAATTTGCGGTAATAAACAGTTTAGACCACCTTTTTAATATCTGAAGCCGGTCACGGCTTATCAGGCCGTTTATGGATTTTTCTGAAAGCACTGCTAATGCTGAATACGGTAAGGTTGCCCGGCAGGAAATGATAACGAGGAAAGAATATGTATTTACGACCCGATGAGGTTGCGCGCGAACTTGAAAAAGCGGGATTTACGGTGGATGTGGTAACACAAAAAGCATACGGTTATCGTCGTGGCGATAATTATGTTTATGTGAACCGGGAAGCCCGCATGGGGCGCACTGCGCTGATCATTCATCCGACGTTGAAAGAGAGAAGTCTTTCCTTCGCGGAGCCTGCTTCAGAGATGAAAACCAGCGACCATTACCAGCAGTTCCCGCTCTATTTAGGGGGCAATAATCAGGAACATTATGGTATTCCGCATGGTTTCAGTTCCCGCATGGCGCTGGAGCGCTTTCTGAAAGGCCTGTTTGGCGACTCGCAATAACGACGCGACTGGCTTTCGCCAGTCGCCGTGCTTCAGGCCTTGATCTGCTGGTACTGGCTCACTTTAAACAGACGTCGGCAGTAGTCGAGGAAATAGCCGTAGACGGCACCCATCATCATCGACACCACAATATTCGAGCTTACAGCAGTGGCGATCTGGTGCCAGTCTGCGCCCACCGTTAATAAAATGGCGACATATACCGGCGACTGGAAGGTAACATAGGCCACCACGTCCGCCAGATTTTTCATCCAGCCAG
This sequence comes from Leclercia sp. UBA5076, assembly GCF_002416465.1. Classification (NCBI taxonomy): domain Bacteria; kingdom Pseudomonadati; phylum Pseudomonadota; class Gammaproteobacteria; order Enterobacterales; family Enterobacteriaceae; genus Leclercia; species Leclercia sp. UBA5076. The sequence continues at coordinate 153,826 of NZ_DIAO01000015.1, read as the reverse complement.
TAGATGAATAGCGGCGGGCAAAACGCATCACCGCATCGCGGTAGAAACCGTACGGCCATGCAATAAGGATGTTCACCGGCACGGCGACCAGACGTGAAGAAAGTGACTGCTCAAAGGTCATTCCGGAGAGGAATATTTCAATCAGCATGTTCACCACCGAACAGTAGACCACCATTGCAAATGTGTCCGCTACAGCGTGGCGCAGGCGAGACTGCCGTGAGAACATGTTCTGACTCCTGAAGATGATACGATAACGAGGCTAAAGCGGGTTGGGATAGTGCTTTAGTTTGCTTTGTTTTTCGTGTATAGCGTATCTCTCTGCATTAAAACTCTCAATTAGCGATAAATTTTTATTTAATGGCGTTTTGTCCGTAAAATTCTCTAAACGAACCGGTTTTGCCAGAACGGCGTTATTTTCTCTGTCCTGGTTATTTTTATCAATGTTAAACAATGACTTAAGTGGTTTTCTTTCTGCGCTCTGGCATGAGCTCTCTGCAGATAAGGTAAAACGCGCACCTCTCAAGCAACTTGTGTTGCTAAGTGGTCGCTATGTAGCGTAAAGCTCTGGAAGTGAGGGTTTGGTTTTATGCGAAACCAGTGAATGGCTATTCGTTTCGGGCGAGGGCGTCACCGCCATTGATGCGGGTAATAACACAGGACAAATAAATAATGGTTAAACGGCTACGCTGAATAAATCATACATTCTAAAAATAACCGCCGTTATATATTCTTTATTCTCAGATGTTGGGCTGGATTATATTTTCGTGCGGTATCGTCTGGATGTTTATAAACAAATGAATTACCATGAGCCGGTATTGATTATTTAGCAGACTTTTGAAAAGGTTTTCATATTATATGACTTCAACATTACACACTCTTAATAATATCCGTACACTCCGCGCGATGGCGCGTGAATTCTCTCTGGACGTGCTGGAAGATATGCTCGAAAAGCTGCGCATCGTCACGGAAGAAAAACGTAACGAGCAGGCTGAGATTGAACAGCAGCGTGCTGAGCAGCAGCAGAAAATTAGCGCTCTGCTGGAGATGATGAAAGCTGACGGTATTTCGGCCGAAGACCTGCTGGGTTCGGAACTGCTGAGCACCAGCGCGCAGCCGAAAAAGCGCAAACCGCGTGCTGCAAAATATCGCTATACCGATCTCGATGGCACTGAAAAAACCTGGACCGGCCAGGGACGTACGCCGAAGCCGATCTCCCTTGCGCTGGCAGAGGGTAAATCGCTGGATGATTTCCTGATTTAATCCGCGCAGACCGGGCGGATTGACACCGCCCGGTAGCACCGGCGCTTAGCAGACGCCGAAATCGCCATCTTCTTTATACAGCGCCACATCCGCTGCTTTCAGGGTGAACTTCTCGCCCTGCTCGTTACTTGTCTGCACCGCCACAATCTGATCTTCATGCACTTCGATGACTTTGAGTTTCGGGCCGCCCATGCGCGGCTGTACGAGATCGCCAACAGAAAACATAGTTACCTCCTTCTGATAGATGAGCTCCGAGCTTAGCCCAGGCGCAGGCCGCGGTACAGCGCGGCGGGTGGAATACCCCTTAATCGCCCGCATAAACCTGTGTAAAGAGGGTAAAAGAGGGTAAAACTTCACGCCAACGCTGGCAGCTATGCGTAGACTCGCTACTCTTAGAGTGAAAATCTCTTTTTTTACAATGACCTGACTGCTTGTATGGAGAATCTATGGGTTTCTGGCGTATCGTAATTACCATCCTGCTTCCCCCGCTTGGCGTGCTGCTGGGCAAAGGGTTTGGCTGGGCCTTTATCCTCAACGTCATCCTGACGCTGCTGGGTTACCTCCCCGGCCTTATCCATGCATTCTGGGTGCAAAGCCGCAGCTAATCCCGCCACAGTAAATCGCTGTAGATCCCGGTCAGCACCCCGTCGGGCGCGAACTGCTGTTTGATCCAACGGGTGACCAGACCGGTTGCCGCATGCTGCGTGGCAAGCAGCATGCGCGAGTCCTGGCGCGGATTATTGATGCGCCGCGTCACCAGTAGCCCCGCCTCCACCGCCTCTCTCGCCATATGTTCCGGTAAAAAACCGATTCCTTCACCCAGAATCTGGCACTGGCATTTAGTATTAAAATCCGGGACCAGGATCGCCTCCTGGCCGTGCAGCAGCCAGCCCACTTTCTTGTTAATGGTATGCGCCGTGTCTTCGACCATGATGTTGGGATACAGGCGCAGCTGGCTCTCGGCCAGCGGCTCCGGGGCCAGGGCCAGCGGGTGGTCCGGGGCGATGGCAAACACCCAGCGGATCGCGCCAATCTCGGTGTAATCGATCCCGCCGCCGTCCAGCAGGGTATCCGGCGCGCCAATGGCGATGTTCGCCTGATTATTGATGATCGAATCCCAGACGCCGTTATAGACCTCGGTAGTGACGGTGATCTGGCAGGTGGGGAACTGTTTCTTTAATACCTGCAACAGGCGGGCGGTATGGCGCGGCGTATAGAGCAGCTGGTTGATGCAGATCCGCACCCGCGTCTCAATGCCCTGGGAGATGGTATCTATCCCGCGCTTGATGGCATGGAAGTCATTCAGCAGGTCTACCGCCTTACGGTAAAAGTAAAAGCCCGATTCGGTGAGCTCGATGCTGCGGGTGTTACGCACAAACAGCACCACGTCGAGGCCGGTCTCCATGCGCTTGATGGTATAGCTGATGGCCGAGGTGGTGACCCCCAGTTCGGTAGCCGCTTTGCTGAAGCTGCTGAAGCGGGCCGCGGTAGTAAACGCCAGCAGGTTCTCTTCGGTAAAGATGGAATTCATATCATGGCTCCTGGCACCCATCAGTTTTGAACATATTTTAACAACGCGGTTACAACTCATTTGATGCCGGTCACAGTTCTGCGAAATTGCTGCGAGCCCCGCCGGGCAAGGGCTCGTTAACCATAAGCAGAATGCAGCGCGGGCGGTAAAAACGCGGCCAAAGATAAGAAAAAGATTGCACGGACGCACGTTTTGACCGGACTGTTAAATTTATCTCAACAATGAATTGCCTGTCGATGAATCATTTTTAAGCGGATTCTTTTCTGACCAGGCCATTGCTATGCTCACTCCATCAGAAAGGAAAACCCGGAGTGTGGATATGTCCAGCAATGAACTCGTTACTGAATTTCTGTTAGCCGCCGAACAGGGGAATGTCGAGGCATTAAACGCCTGTCTGGAAAAAGGGGTGGATATAAATGCCACCAACCGGCAGAAAAGAACCGCCATTATTATCGCCAGTCTGAATAAACACTATTCCTGCGTGGAGCGGCTGATTGCCGCTGGCGCAAATATCGACCAGCAGGATCAGACCTGTTTCAACCCGTTCCTGATTAGCTGCCTGACCAACGATCTCACCCTGCTGCGTCTTGTGCTACCGGCCAACCCGGATCTCGACAGGCTGACCCGTTTTGGCGGGGTGGGGATCACCCCGGCCAGCGAGAAAGGGCATCTGGAGGTGGTGCAGGAGCTGCTGGCCCGCACCGACATCAACGTTAACCACACCAACTTTGTCGGCTGGACCCCGCTGCTCGAAGCCATTGTGTTAAATGACGGCGGCCCTCGCCAGCAGGCGATTGTGAAGCTGCTGCTCGACCACGGCGCCAACCCGCATATGACCGATAAATACGGCAAATCCCCCCTCGAACTGGCGCGGGAAAAAGGCTTCAGCGAAATTGCCGACCTGCTGATCGCCGCCGGCGCGTAATACTCCCGGCCAGCCGTTTCGCGCTGGCCTGAATTAAAAATAGCTCTTGCCGTCATGCCTTCGGGCGTGATGTGGCCCCCTTTTGCCCGCATTCAGGAGGACGTAATGCCCACCAAAATCGTGATAAGAAAGAATACCTATTTTGATTCTGTTTCGCTGATGTCGGTTTCCACCAAAGCCAACAAATTGCCCGGCGTGGAGCAGGCCTTTGTTGCTATGGCCACCGAAATGAATAAAGGCGTATTAAAAAATCTCGGTCTGCTGACGCCGGAATTAGAAGACGCCAAAAACGGCGATCTGATGATCGTGATTAAAGGTGAGGCCGCCAACGACGAGACGCTGGCCGCCATCGAGGCGCTGTTTACCCGCAAGGAGCGCGCAGGCTCACACGAATCGCGCTACGCCACGCTCGCCAGCGCCAAAACCCACCGCCCGGACGCCAACCTGGCGGTGATTTCGGTCAACGGCACCTTTGCCGCCCGTGAGGCGCGCCAGGCGCTGGAGAACAACCTCAACGTAATGCTCTTCTCGGATAACGTCTCCCTCGACGACGAGCTGGCGCTCAAGCAACTGGCCCACGAAAAAGGACTGTTAATGATGGGGCCGGACTGCGGCACCGCCATCATTAACGGGGCAGGGCTCTGCTTCGCCAACGCGGTCCGTCGCGGATCCATTGGCATCGTCGGCGCCTCCGGCACCGGCAGCCAGGAGCTGAGCGCGCGCATCCACGAATTCGGCGGCGGCATCTCCCAGCTGATCGGCACCGGCGGCCGCGATCTGAGTGAAAAAATCGGCGGCCTGATGATGCTGGATGCTATCGCCATGCTGGAAGCGGACGAGGCCACCCAGGTCATCGCCCTGATCTCCAAGCCGCCAGCGCCTGCGGTGGCCGAGAAAGTGCTGGCCCGCGCCCGCGCCTGCCGCAAACCGGTCGTAGTCTGTTTCCTTGGTCGCAACGAGCCGCCTGCCGATGAAGCGGGATTACAGTTTGCCCGCGGCACCAAAGAGGCGGCGCTGAAGGCGGTGCTGCTCACCGGCATCAAACAAGAGTCCCTCGATCTGCACCCGCTCAACTGGCCGCTGATTGAAGAGGTGCGCGCCCATCTCACCCCGCAGCAGAAGTACATTCGCGGCCTCTTCTGCGGCGGCACCCTGTGCGACGAAGCGATGTTCGCCGCGCTGGAGAAATATGACGAGGTCTACAGCAACATCCAGCCGGACCCGGCTAAGCGCCTGAAGGACATCAACGTCAGCCAGGCCCATACCTTCCTCGATTTCGGCGATGACGATTTCACCAACGGCAAACCGCACCCGATGATCGATCCGACCAACCGCATCAGCCGCCTGTTGCAGGAGGCACGCGATCCGGAAGTAGGCGTGATCGTGATGGATTTCGTCCTCGGCTTTGGATCGCATGACGATCCGGTAGGGGTGATGATCGAGGCGATCCAGGAGGCGCAGGCGATCGCGAAGGCCGATCACCGCCCGCTGGTCATCCTCGGCTATGTGCTTGGCACCGACCAGGATCCCCAGTCGCTGGCGCAGCAGTGCCAGCGGCTCACCGACGCGGGCGTCATCTGGGCCAGCAGCAGCACCAACACCGGATTACTGGCACGTGAATTTGTCTTCAAAGGAGAGAAAGCCTGATGACCACCTTATTTAACCAGCCGCTGAACGTCATTAACGTCGGCATCGCCCTGTTCAGCGACGATCTGAAGAAGCAGCACGTCCCGGTCACCCATCTCGACTGGACCCCGCCGGGGCAGGGCAATATGCAGGTCGTTGAGGCCCTCGATCAGCTGGCAGAAAACTCGCTGGCGGAGAAAATCGCCGCGGCTAACAAGGTTGCGCTGGAGCGCATTATCCAGTCCCATCCGGTGCTGGTGGGCTTTGATCAGGCGATCAACGTCGTGCCAGGGATGACCCGCACCACCATTCTGCACGCCGGCCCGCCGGTGGCCTGGGAGAACATGTGCGGGGCGATGAGAGGGGCGGTCACCGGTGCGCTGGTATTTGAAGGCTTAGCCAGAGATCTGGAAGAGGCGGCGCAATTGGCCGCCTCAGGCGAGATCACCTTCTCGCCGTGTCACGAGCACGACTGCGTGGGGTCGATGGCGGGCGTCACCTCGGCGTCGATGTTTATGCATATCGTCGAGAACAAAACCTACGGCAACCGCGCCTTCACCAACCTCAGCGAGCAGATGGCGAAGATCCTGCGCATGGGGGCCAACGACCAGAGCGTCATCGACCGCCTGAACTGGATGCGCGACGTGCTCGGCCCGATGCTGCGCGACGCCATGAAGATCATCGGCGAAATCGATCTGCGCCTGATGCTGGCCCAGGCACTGCACATGGGTGACGAGTGCCACAACCGTAATAACGCGGGCACCACGCTGCTGATTCAGGCGCTGACGCCGGGGCTGATCCAGGCGGGCTACCCGGTAGAGCAGCAGCGCGAGGTGTTTGAGTTTGTCGCCAGCAGCGACTACTTCTCCGGCCCAACCTGGATGGCGATGTGTAAAGCCGCGCTGGACGCTGCCCACGGCATCGAGTACAGCACCGTAGTCACCACCATGGCGCGCAACGGCTACGAGTTCGGCCTGCGCGTCTCCGGCCTGCCGGGGCAGTGGTTCACCGGTCCGGCGCAGCAGGTGATTGGCCCGATGTTCGCGGGCTACAGGCCGGAAGACTCCGGGCTGGATATCGGGGACAGCGCCATCACCGAAACCTACGGCATCGGTGGCTTTGCCATGGCGACGGCCCCGGCGATTGTCGCCCTGGTGGGCGGCACGGTGGAAGAGGCCATCGACTTCTCCCGCCAGATGCGCGAGATCACCCTCGGCGAAAACCCGAACGTCACCATTCCGCTGCTCTCGTTTATGGGCGTTCCTACCGCCATCGACATCACCCGCGTGGCGGGCAGCGGTATTCTGCCGGTCATTAACACCGCCATCGCCCATAAAGATGCGGGCATCGGCATGATTGGGGCGGGCATCGTTCACCCGCCGTTTAGCTGTTTTGAAAAGGCGCTGTTGGCCTTCCGCGATCGCTACTTCCTTTAAGGTAAGCATCCATGAAAAGCATGAAACTGGAGTGGAAAAGAGGTGACTGGGCGGCGTACTTCGGGTTGATGACCAACAACCTGACGAACCTGCTGACCATGATGGGGCTGCTCATTTTTGTCGTCGGCATCCCGAAAGAGATTGTTTATGGACGTATTGCGCCAGCCTTCGGGCTGGCGGTGCTGGTGGCGAGCGTCTGCTACGCGTGGTTTGGTCTGCAGATGGCGCGCCAGACCGGGCGTAACGACGTGACTGCGCTGCCGTCGGGGCCGAGCGCGCCCTCGATCTTCACCGTCACTTTTCTGGTGCTGATGCCGGTCTACCAGCAGACCGGTGACGCGGATTTCGCCATCCAGATTGGTCTGGTGTGGTGCTTCGTGGAGGCGATGATCCTCGCGGGCGGTTCCTTCCTCGGCGAAACCATCCGCAAGATGATCCCGCGTACCGTGCTGCTCTCGTGCCTCTCCGGTCTGGGTCTGCTGCTGCTGGCGATGAACCCGATGTTGCAGGCGTTCGAAGCGCCGACGGTCTCCTTTATCGTCCTGCTGCTGATCTTCATCAACTGGTTCGGCAAAAAGCCGATCTTCGCCCGCATCCCCACCGGTCTCCTGCTGCTGATCGCCGGTACGGCCCTGGCGTGGATCTCCGGCCTGCAAAGCCCGGAAGCGATCAAGGCGTCGATGTCCTCCTTCGGCTTTAACCCGCCGGAAGTGCATATCGACAGCTTTATGCAGGGCCTGCCGCACGCCCTGCCGTATCTGGCCTCTGCCGTGCCGCTGGGGCTGGCCAACTACATCTTTGACCTGGAGAACATCGAAAGCGCCCACGCGGCGGGGGATGAGTACCCGACCCGCAAGGTGATGCTGGCCAACGGGCTCTCGTCCATGCTCGGCTGCCTGATGGGGAACCCGTTCCCGGTAACGGTCTACGTCGGCCACGCGGGCTGGAAAGCGATGGGGGCCAGCATCGGCTACACGCTGGCCTCCGGCGTCACCATGTTCATCGTGCCGCTGTTCGGGCTGGGAGCCTTTATGCTCGCCATCATCCCAATGACCGCCATTGTGCCGATTCTGGTCTTTATCGGCGTGGTTACCGCCAACCAGGTGGTGAGGGAGACGCCCAAAGTGGAGGTGCCTGTCATCTTTATCTGTCTCTTCCCGTGGATCGCCAACTGGGCGCTGACCATGATGAACAGCGTGATGGGCGCGGCGGGCACCAACGCGGCGAAAATCGGCACCGACGTGCTGCACAGCAAGGGCATTTACTACGAAGGGCTGATGCACCTGGGTAACGGCGCACCGCTCGCCAGCATGCTGTGGGGCTGTATCGCCATCTTCGCCATCGTCAACAAGCCGTTGCGCGGTGCCGTTGCCGCTGCGGTCGGTGCGCTGCTGGCGCTGTTCGGGGTGATCCACGCTCCGGTGGTGGGCTTTGCTGAGGGCAGTTCGCTGACCTTTGTGCTGGCTTACCTGATGATGAGCGGCATGTTTGTGCTGAAGCATGTTCTGGATAGCCGCGAAGCGGCAAGCGCGACGTCGGGCACCGTTATAAAGGACAACGTATGAAAGAGCTTATGGTCGTTGCCATTGGCGGCAACAGCATTATCAAAGATAACGCCAGCCAGTCGATTGAGCACCAGGCGCAGGCGGTGAAAGCGGTGGCCGAGTCGGTGCTGGAGATGCTGGCCTCGGACTACGACATCGTCCTCACCCACGGCAACGGCCCGCAGGTGGGGCTGGATCTGCGCCGCGCCGAGATTGCCCACGAACGGGAAGGGCTGCCGCTGACCCCGCTGGCGAACTGCGTGGCCGATACCCAGGGCGGCATCGGCTACCTGATCCAGCAGGCGCTCAACAACCGCCTTGCCGCCCGCGGGGAGCAGAAAGCGGTCACGGTGGTCACCCAGGTGGAGGTGGATAAAAACGATCCCGGCTTTACCCATCCTGCCAAGCCCATCGGGGCGTTTTTCAGCGAGACGCAGCGGGATGAGCTGCAACGCGCCCATCCCGACTGGCATTTCGTCGAGGATTCCGGGCGCGGATACCGCCGGGTGGTGGCCTCGCCCCAGCCGCTACGCATCGTTGAGGCGGACGCCATCAAGGCCCTGACGCAAAGAGGCTTTGTGGTGATTGGCGCGGGCGGTGGCGGCATTCCGGTGGTGCGTACCGAACAGGGCGACTACCAGAGTGTGGATGCGGTGATCGACAAAGATCTCTCTACCGCGCTGCTGGCGCGTGAGATCCGCGCCGACGTGCTGGTGATCACTACCGGGGTGGAGAGAGTGTGCATTAACTTCGGCAAGCCAGACCAGCAGGCGCTGGACACCGTCAACGTGGCGCAGATGACGCGCTATATGGAAGAGGGGCACTTCCCGGCGGGCAGTATGCTGCCGAAAATTATGGCCTCGCTGGAATTTCTGCACCACGGCGGCAAGCGGGTGATCATCACCTCGCCGGACTGCCTGCCCGCAGCCCTGCGTGGTGAAACCGGGACCCATATTGTGGCTTAACCCTGGCGGGCTTCCCGCCCGCTGTGTGAATGCGTAAGTAAAAGGACAAGACAATGAGTGAGAATAAAAGCCGCCGGGAGTTTCTCAGCCAGAGCGGCAAAATCGCCACCGCTGCAACCGCCTGCGCCCTGTTTGGCACTGCTGGCTCCGTCGCGTATGCTGCTGACACCGCAAAAGCGACCTGCGAGACGGGCAAACCGATGAACATCACCGCGACACACTACTATCTGGACAACGTGCTGCTGGAGGCCGGGTTTAACGTCGACGGCGACGTGGCCGTCAGCACCCGCACCGAACTGAAAACGCTGGAGATCAAGGAGGGCAAGATCGCTGCCCTGCGCGACAACAACAGCCACGCCGACGCCACGCTGCCGCACTACGATGCGGGCGGCAAACTGCTGTTACCGGCGATGCGCGATATGCACATCCATCTGGATAAGACCTTCTACGGCGGCCCGTGGCGCTCGCTCAACCGCCCGGCGGGCACTACCATTCAGGATATGATCCGCCTGGAGCAAAAGCTGCTCCCGGAGCTGCAACCTTATACCCAGGAGCGGGCGGAAAAACTGATCGACCTGATCCAGTCGAAGGGCTCCACCATCGCCCGCAGCCACTGCAATATCGAGCCGACCTCCGGGCTAAAAAACCTGGAAAATTTACAGGCGGTACTGGCCCGGCGTAAACCCGGGTTTGACTGTGAGATTGTCGCCTTCCCGCAGCACGGCCTGTTGCTCTCAAACGCTGAAAAGCTGATGCGTGAGGCGATGCAGGCCGGGGCGCACTACGTCGGCGGGCTGGATCCCACCAGCGTTGACGGCGCGATGGAGAAATCCCTCGACCTGATGTTCCAGATTGCGCTCGATTACGACAAAGGGGTGGATATCCACCTGCACGAAACCAGCCCGGCGGGGGTGGCGGCGGTGAACTACATGGTGCAGACCGTAGAGAAGACCCCGGAACTGAAGGGCAAGCTGACCATCAGCCACGCCTTTGCGCTGGCGACGATGAACGAACAGCAGGTGGATGAGATCGCCACCCGCATGGCGGCGCAGCAGGTGACGATCGCCTCCACGGTGCCGATTGGCACGCTCCACATGCCGCTCAGGCAGCTGCGTGACAAAGGCGTGTTTGTCATGACCGGGACCGACAGCGTGATCGACCACTGGTCGCCGTATGGCCTGGGGGACATGCTGGAAAAAGCGAATCTCTACGCCCAGCTCTACATTCGCCCGAACGAGCAGACGCTCTCCCGCGCGCTGGGTATCGCCACCGGCGACGTGCTGCCGCTGAACGACAAAGGCGAACGCGTATGGCCGAAGGCGCAGGATGCCGCCAGCTTTGTGCTGGTGGACGCCTCCTGCTCCGCCGAAGCGGTGGCGCGAATTTCTCCGCGTACCGCGACCTTCCATAACGGGAATCTGGTGTGGGGCACGGTAGGGTGATGTGAAGCCGGGTGGCGGCTACGCCTTACCCGGCCTACGAGGTAAAAGCAAACCTCGCCCCGGCCTTCCGGAAACGCTTCGGCGATTTTCAGCCGGACCAGGGAGCCGTTTTAAGTTCCTAATTTTTATGTGATCATTTCATTGCTTTAAAGGCAATTAAATTACCGGGGGTTCCTCAGCTCTGTGGGGAAGGGCATCAGACCGCACGTTCTGTAGGCCGGGTAAGGCGAAGCCGCCACCCGGCGTTACAGGTGATACCCCGACAGCCGCAACTCCCGGTCGATCCACTCGACAAACTGCTGGATCTTCCAGCTACGCTCGTTCATGTGCGGCATCACCAGATGATGGGCGTTTATGGCGATCCCCATGCTGTCCGGCAGCACCTGCACCAGCGAGCCATCGTTCAGATGATCGGTGGCCATCATTTTGCTTTCAAGAATAAATCCCAGCCCCATGCGCGCCGCCTCGAAGCTCATATAGGAGCGATCGAAGCTCAGGCTGAAGTTGAGCCAGGGCCGGTCGATATTGTGCCAGGCAAACCACTTCTCCCAGTTCACCAGGGTGCTGGTGGATGAAATCAGCGCCTGCTGTAAGAGATCCTGCGGTGACTGTACCGGATGCTCGCGCAGGTAATCGGGCGAGGCCAGCACCACCAGCGCGTCATTTTTAATGGTCATCACCCGGTAGGCGTCCCAGTCCGGGATGCCGTGGCGAATGTCGATGTCGATATTATCCCGGGCGAACTGCAGGTTCTCATAAGAGCAGGTGAGGTTGAGGATGATATCGGGATATTCGGCGCGGAACTTGCCCAGGCGGCGCAGCAGCCAGGATAAACCGAAGGTCGGGGAGGAGTGCACGCGCAGCACAGCGTTCTCCTTCTCTTTGATCACCTGCTCGGTGGCGCGCCCGATGGCGCTCATGGCCGCCGAGACCTCCCGCAGATACTTCTCTCCGGTAGGCGTAAGGGTGACCCCCTTGCCGCTGCGGATAAACAGCTTTTTGCCCATCCAGGACTCCAGGGAGGCGATCTGATGGCTCACCGCCGAGGGGGTGACGTTAAGCTGCTCGGCCGCCAGGTGAATGCTCAGGGAGTTGGCGACCGCGATAAAAGACTGAATGTTTCGCAGCGAAGGGATGGGGAGCGTCTGGCGATCCTGTGCGGGCATAACCGGTCCTCCTTGAAGATGTTGCGGTAAAAAAACATAACATTCTGACCCTGCACCGGCAATATTATTGCGGCTGAATGGATTAAACAGGATCCCCGCCACATTTTTAAAAAACCTATATCCCCATAAACGAAGCCGTTATTTTTATGACGCGCTTCGCGAATCAAATTTATCTCAGCAATAAATGAGTTTTATTGAATGGTGTTTCAAACGTAAGCCGATATATTGAGTTTGAACGCGAAATTAAAACGACTCACGTTGTTCGAATAATGAGGTAAAACATGTCTCGTATAGAACAAGCTGTCCCCTACATAGCCACTAAAAAAACCAATTACCGCTTCGTGGTGCTGGCGTTAATATTTATTGTGTATGCCATTAATTATGCAGACAGAACCAATATTGGCGCCGTGCTTCCCTTTATCATCGATGAATTTCATATCAATAATTTCGAGGCCGGCGCCATCGCCAGCATGTTTTTTTTAGGCTATGCCCTGAGCCAGATCCCGGCGGGCTTTTTTATTGCTAAAAAAGGCATTCGCGGCATGGTGGCCCTGTCGATATTTGGCTTCTCTGCTTTCACCTGGCTGATGGGCACCGCCACCTCGGTGCTGGGGCTGAAGTTTATCCGCCTCGGGCTGGGCCTGACGGAAGGCCCCTGCCCGGTGGGGCTGGCCTCCACCATCAATAACTGGTTCCCGCCGAAGGAGAAAGCGACCGCCACCGGCGTCTATATCGCCGCTACCATGTTCGCCCCCATTCTGGTGCCGCCGCTGGCGGTGTGGATCGCCATGACCTGGGGCTGGCGCTGGGTCTTTTTCTCCTTCGCCATTCCGGGGCTGGTGATTGCCGTGCTCTGGTATCTGCTGGTGCGCACCCGTCCCGCAGAGAGCCCGATGGTCTCTAAAGCTGAGTTGGAGACCATCGTCGGGGGGCAAAACGCAGCGGAAACCCGGCGGGAAAATATCGTGATTGAACCGCGCTTCAACCGCCTCGACCGGTTGATCCGCGTGCGCGAGCTGGCCCCGATAGAGACGGTAAAAGGTCTCTTCACCTCGAAGAATATTCTTGGCGACTGCGTGGCCTACTTCATGATGGTGAGCGTGCTCTACGGCCTGCTGACCTGGATCCCGCTCTACCTGGTCAAAGAGAAAGGCTTTACCTTCATGAGCATGGGGCTGGTCGCCAGCATGCCCTGCATCGGCGGCTTTATCGGGGCGATTTTCGGCGGCTACGTGTCGGACAAGCTCCTGGGCCGCCGACGCAAGCCGACCATGATGTTTACCGCTATCAGCACCGTATTAATGATGGTCATCATGCTCAATATTCCGCAAAGCACCGTGGCGGTGTGCGTGGGGCTGTTCTTCGTTGGCCTGTGCCTGAATATCGGCTGGCCCGCTTTTACCGCCTACGGCATGGCGGTGGCGGACAGTAAAACCTATCCCATCGCCGCATCCATTATTAATAGCGGCGGTAATCTCGGCGGATTTGTTTCGCCCATGCTGGCGGGTTATCTGCTGGATAAAACAGGAAGTTTTAATTCTGTCTTTATTTATTTCGGTATTTGCGCAGCCGTTGGCTTATTAATGATTACCCTGCTGGAAGAACCGAAATAATAAATTAAACACCTCTCAATATTTTGGAGTAAATATATGCTACTGAAAGATAAAGTCGCCGTTATTACCGGCGCGGCTTCCGCACGCGGTTTGGGTTTCGCTACGGCAAAACTCTATGCCGAACAGGGCGCGAAAGTGGTCATTATTGATTTAGATGCAGAGGCCAGCAAGCAGGCGGCGGCAAGCCTGGGCGAGGGGCATCTGGCGCTGGCGGCGAACGTCAGCAACGAGCTGCAGGTTAATGCCGCCATCGAGCAGGTGCTGGGCAAATACGGGCGCATCGATATTCTGGTGAATAACGCCGGCATCACCCAGCCGATCAAGCTGATGGATATTAAGCGGGAAAACTATGACGCGGTGCTGGATGTCAGCCTGCGCGGCACGCTCTTAATGTCTCAGGCCGTTATCCCCACCATGCGCGGCCAGCAGTCCGGCAGCATCGTCTGCATCTCCTCGGTGTCGGCCCAGCGCGGCGGCGGCATCTTCGGCGGGCCGCACTACAGCGCCGCCAAAGCGGGCGTGCTGGGGCTGGCGAAGGCGATGGCCCGCGAGCTGGGGCCGGATAACGTGCGGGTTAACTGCATCACCCCGGGGCTGATCCAGACCGACATCACCGCGGGCAAACTTTCGGACGAGATGAAAACCGCCATTCTGGCAGGCATTCCGCTTAACCGCCTCGGCGACGCGCAGGATATCGCCCGCGCCGCGCTGTTCCTCGGCAGCGATCTCTCCTCTTACTCCACCGGCATCACCCTCGACGTCAACGGCGGCATGCTGATCCACTAAGGAGACAGGATTATGACTGATACCACGATTCAACAGGTCGCTGCCGCCGCGTGGCGCATCCGCCGCTATGCCCTGCGGATGGGCGAAGTGCAGGGGCAGGGCTATATCGGCCAGGCGCTGGGCTACGCCGACGTGCTGGCTACCGCCTTTGCCCACGGCATGACCTTTAAGCCCGACGAGCCGGAGTGGGAAGGGCGCGACCGCTTCCTGCTCTCCCACGGCCACTACGCCATCGCCTGCTACGCGGCGCTGATCGAGGCGGGCATTATTCCCGAAGAGGAGCTGGAGACCTACGGCGCCGACGACAGCCGCCTGCCGATGTCCGGCATGGCTACCTACACACCGGGCATGGAGATCTCCGGCGGCTCGCTGGGGCAGGGCCTGAGCATCGGCGTGGGCATGGCCCTGGGACTGAAGCACAAGGGGAGTGATGCCTGGGTGGTGAATTCCATGTCCGACGGCGAGCTGGACGAAGGCTCCACCTGGGAAGCGGCGATGTCCGCCGCCCACCACGGCCTGTCGAACCTGATCGTGCTGGTGGATATCAACCGCCAGCAGGCCGACGGCAACTCCCACAAAATCCTCGGCTTTGAGCCGCTGGAAGATAAGTGGACCTCGTTTGGCTGGTACGTGCAGCGGGTCAACGGCAACGACGCGCCGGCGCTGGTGGCGGCGTTCGATAACGCGAAGCGCTATCCGGAGAATCAGCCCCGCGTCATTCTCTGCGACACCCTGATGGGCAAGGGGGTGCCTTTCCTTGAGCAGCGCGACAAGAACCATTTTATCCGCGTGGATGCTGACGAGTGGCAAAAAGCGCTCGCGGTGTTGGACGCGAACAAACCGGAAGGAGTGCAGTGATGAGCCAGACCACCGAGAAAAAACCGCGTTTAACCACCTCGGCGATGATCGCCTCTATTGCCGAAGAGGGGCAGGAGACCCGCGCCGCGCCGTTCGGCCACGCGCTGGTGAAGCTGGCGGAGCAGCGCCCGGAGATCGTCGGCATGACGGCGGATCTCTCAAAATATACCGACCTGCATATCTTTGCCCAGGCACACCCCGGGCGCTTCTTCCAGATGGGGATGGCGGAGCAACTGCTGATGGGCGCCGCGGGCGGGATGGCGAAAGAGGGCTTTATCCCCTTCGCCACCACCTACGCGGTGTTTGCCACCCGCCGCGCCTATGACTTTATTCATCAGGTGATTGCCGAAGAGCACCTGAACGTGAAGATCTGCGCCGCGCTGCCAGGGCTGACCACCGGTTACGGCCCCAGCCATCAGGCGACGGAAGATCTCGCCATTATGCGCGGCATTCCGGGCATGACGATTATCGATCCCTGTGATGCGATAGACACCGAGCAGGCGGTACCGGCCATGGCAGAGCACGATGGCCCGGTCTATATGCGCCTGCTGCGCGGCAAGGTGCCGGTGGTGCTGGACCAGTACAACTACCAGTTCAAAATCGGCAAAGCCGCGCTGCTGGAGGAGGGGAGCGATGTGCTGATTATCGCCTCCGGCCTGATGACCATGCGGGCGCTGGAAGCGGCGAAGCAGCTGCGTAAGGATAACATCAGCGTGGCGGTGCTCCACTCGCCCACCATCAAGCCGCTGGACGAGGAGACCATTCTGGCGCAGGCGGCGAAGCCGGGCAGGCTGGTGGTAGTGGCGGAAAACCACAGCAGCGTGGGTGGCCTGTGCGAGGCGGTGGCGTCACTGCTGATGCGCAACCGGGTGCAGGTCGATTTTGATACCGTCGCGCTGCCGGACGCCTTCCTCGACGCCGGAGCGCTGCCGACCCTGCACGACCGCTACGGGATCTCCACCGCGGCGATGGTGGAAAAAATCCGCCGCAGGCTCTGAACCTGAACGGGGCGAGGCCGACTCGCCCCGGTTACCATCAATACCCTACCTGATACACCCGTCCGCTCTGTACCCCTTCCACGCTGCGGCGATAGGCCTGGGCGACCGTTACGGCGGGCACGCTTTCGAAGCCCGGGAAGAAACCGTCGTAGGCTTCAGCCGATTCGGTGAGTACCGTCGGGCTAATCAGGTTGATGCGGATCCCGCGCGGCAGTTCGCAGGCGGCGGCGCGGACAAAGCCTTCCAGCGCGACGTTTACCGTGGTGGCATTCACCCCCTGGGCGATAGGCTCGTGGGCGACGATGCCGCTGATCAAAGTGATCGACCCGCCCTCATTCAGATAGTGCTGCCCGGTGAGCGCCAGCCGCACCTGGCCCAGCAATTTGTCCTGCAATCCCTGGTTAAACTCGCTGTCGGTCATGGTCGACAGAGGGCCAAAGTGCAGCCCGCCGCTGGCGGAGACAATCGCATCCACCGGACCGATCTTTTCGAACAGCGCCTGCACGCTGGCCTGGGAGGTGATATCTACCTGATGATCGCCTTTCGTGCGACCCACGCGAATGACTTCATGACGACGACTCAGCTCTTCTGTAACGGCCTGACCGACCGTACCGCTGGCACCAATAATGACGATTTTCATAGCCGACTCCTCTGTGTTGTGAGCCTTGATTGTTTAACAAACCAGAGAGCGGATAAACTGGGCTAAAGTTAGATCATTATTAACCAGAGGTTTGCAATATGGATAAGCTTCGCGGCATGGAGACCTTTATCGCGGTGGTGGAGAGCGGCAGCTTTACCGGTGCCGCCGCCCGGCTGGAGATGTCGGCGGTGATGGTCGGGAAGTATATCGCCTGGCTGGAGGCGCAGCTTGGCACCCGGCTGCTGGAGCGCAATACCCGCCGCCAGAGCCTGACTGACGCCGGGCGGGTCTGGTTCGAAGAGGCAAAGCGGGTCATTGAGCAGGTCGCCATCGCTGAACGTTCGGTGGAGCGTCTGCGTACCGCGCCCGCGGGCACGCTGCGGGTGACTGCGCCCACCTCGTTCGGCGGGTGCGTGATTGCCCCGCTGACTGCCACCTTTTTGCAGCGTTTCCCGGAGGTGCGCGTCGAGCTGGATCTCACTAACCGGATGGTCGATCTGGTGGAGGAGGGGGTAGATCTGGCGATCCGCATTGGCGACATCCACACCGAGGATCTGGTGGCGAAATACCTCTGCCCGTACCGGATGGTGATCTGCGCCGCGCCGGACTACTTAGCCCGCCACGGCACGCCGCAAACGCCGGACGATCTGGTGGAGCATCTTTGTCTCTCTCATACCGTCTGGACCGCACGCAACGAGTGGCGGCTGCCGGGAGTGGAAGGGGAGGTGCGCTGGAAGCGCGATGCGATCCTGCGCTGTAACGACGGATACGGTCTGCGGATGGCGGCGATTGCCGGCGCGGGATTGCTGTTGCAACCGGAGGTGCTGGTGGCGGATGAGCTGGCGAATGGACGGCTGATACGTGTTTTAGAAGGTTACACACCACAACCCCGACCGGTGCACCTGTTATGGCGTCAGGATCTACGTCCGTTGCCGAAACTCACGCGGTTTATTGAGCATATTATGCAGGCACAGTGCGGTTTGTAACGCCCGGCGGCGCTGCGCTTGCCGGGCCTACAAAAAGCTCAGACCGTTGGCCGGGTAAGGCACCGCCGCCACCCGGCACAACCGCACTGACCCGTAGGCCGGGTAAGGCATGGCCGTCACCCGGCACAACCGCACCGGATCGTAGGCCGGGTAAGGCATGGCCGTCACCCGGCACAACCGCACCGGACCGTAGGCCGGGTAAGGCATCGCCGCCATCCGGCATCAGGCCGCACCAATTAAAAACGGTAACCTACGCCCACATTCCAGCCGTCGATCCCGTAATCATCACCCAGGTCGGCAGTGGTGCCTTCGTAACCGACGTGGATCGCCAGCTCAGGCGTTGGGTTGAACTGTACGCCCGCGCCGTAAGCGAAAGAGGTGGATTTCTCATCGATGCCGTCGCGCTGGGTATAGTTGTCGCCGCCGTTCACCCAGGTAGTGTGGCCGTCTGCTTTCACGCGTGCCACGCCGCCCAGCGCATACAGGGAAACGAAATCATTCAGGCGATATGCCGGGCCTGCCATCAGAGAGTAATATTTCACTTCGACGTGGTTTTTAATGGAGTCGGAAGCGAGATAATAATGCTCGTCCTGATCGCCGCTCATATAGGTAAATGAACCCATCAGGCTGACCGGGGAATCCCACTCGTAGCGATACTGAACGTTCACGCCGCGGATATTTTTGAAGTCTTCAACGTTACTCTGCGCATAACCCACAGAAACAGTCTGATTATCCGCCAGAGCAGCCCCGCTTGACAGACTCGCCGCAACGCATACCGCCAGAGAGAGTTTTTTCATTTTCCGTAATCCTTGTTGTCATTTTTTATGTGTAATGCCATATATCCCCATCTGTCAGGCTGGAGATATTCCACTGCAAATTAAGGCGATAAAATTGTTGGTTTTTTTGGCAGGCGATGAAATAGGGAATAATCTTAAAGCCCGGAATAGTCCTGGAATTTGCCTCCCCTATATTGGTAGGGCGTCATATTTAAAGCTGATGCTTATTTTCTCTGCGGGTATTTCAACGGTGATATCGCAACCTGTCCAGGGCGCTTTACCCTGCATCATATTATTCTGAATATAATAGTCCCGCAGGTTAACTAACAGGAGCCGAAGATGATAACTGGCGAGCTTATCCGGCACGAACCAGTCCAGGTTATCCTGCTGATCAACATAATCATATTCATATTCACAGGACTCGCCATCTTGGGCTAATTTTGCGCGAGCAATGATTTTCTTCGCCTCAGCAGGACCGGCATCAACCAGTAATTGACCAATTTTATTATGCAGATCGTCTAAGTCGCCCATTTATTTGTCCTGAAGTTTTATTTAGTGCGAGATTATTATCTGTTAATCAGCATACTTAAAATCAATCTTGATTCTGAGCGTTTCAACATCGACCGTTATTTCGCAGGCATGCCAGAACGAAGGCTGTTTTGAGGAGATGTTATTAACAAAAAATGTCCTCAGCTCAACCAGAAGGTCCAGCAAATCAGCATTGGCCTGTGCGCCTGCAGTAAACCAGTTTGTCTCACCTGAGGTGCTGTCCACCTAATCAAACTCACATTTGCAGTGATCATTTTCGGGCGACAGCTCAGCACGCACGATGATGGTTGCGGCGTTATCGGGCGCTGCGGCAACTAAGACCGAGCCAATATCATTATAAATAGCCTGGGATTCGCGCATATTTTCATCCTGGGGTGACAAATCGTATTAATTAGGGCAAAGGCCGGTCGGCGCTTTAAGTGGGCCACACGCATCGTAACCGTACACCTTGTAGCCTTTACTTTTCATACAGCCTGAAATTTTTTCGTTCCTGGCAACGATCTCCTGAAGCGTTTGCTCCGGGCGGGCGCTACCACCGTTCCAGCTACCATCATCAAGATTGGCATTTTTAGGTACGCCACAGCTATAGAGATCGGCTTTACGCTGTTCATTATCGGTGTAACCGCCAGCACCTGGCTTCTGAAACGTTTGCGCATAGCGCACGTATTGATAGTCGGTTGAATCCATATTGCCAACAACACAGCCGCTGAGCATGAAACAGAACAGGATGGGGAATATTTTCATTTGCGGCTCCCTGTGATTGATAGCCATTACCTTGTCAAAATGAGCAGACATTTTCTGCGTCGGTGCTGATGCGATGCTGCCCTCAACTATGTATAGAGGCTATCGTCATAGGGTGCTTCAACCAGAATATTTTGAATTTCATTTCGTGCTTCCGACTCCCAGGCTGGGTTCATATTTGCCATTATTTCAATAAATTTTGGAAAAGCGATGCGCCTTCCATCTCTGCCTTCAACCCTGTGATCTAACTCATACTGGTATGCAATCTTATAGGCAAATTCGGAGATTATCCAATAAAGCAGCGTGTTTAAAGAGTGAGTGACTTTTCGGGAGAACTCATACCCTCTTTCTGAGTAAATATAATTATATGAACTATTTTCGAATGAAATATAGGGAGTGCCATCGCCATAGGGAGCAGAACACAGATTAACTGAATGTTTTGGAAAGCCTGCTCGCAAAATAATTTCATTAACTTGTTTTTGTATTTCATCAATGTTGACTAACATATTATTGAACCTCACTGCACACTATTTTAACGTTAACTTGATATTGCTACCATCAGGAACATCTCATATTTGCAATGCAATAGTGGCTCTTGCTTTCATTGCTATTGTCGATTTTTCTAAATAAAGATTATCTGGCTCATATTCGCCACCCACTACAAACGGAATTTTTGGAACCAGGCGATAGCCCGCTGGTATTGAACCATACTTCTTCTGCCATGCGTTTGCCAGTGGGTAGCCCGTTAATACCTCATAGTCTTCAAGAATATGTTTACACCATTCATTGATATCTGGTGCAAGATAATCAAAAGCACCTGTCTCTGGATCGAATGTGTATATTCCATCTTCTTTTATACAAAATTGACCGCCAAAAACATCTTCAGCGAAGAAGAGGGCGTTACGAGCAAGATCATCGTAACACTCAATCCATAAGCCTTTTCTACAGGTGCTCCAAAAATCATCTTTTATGGTGCCAGGGATTTTCAGGTAAAATAATTACCTTAGTTGCCATCGATCCAGACATCTTTCACCCAGGCGGCTAAATCAGGCCACTGCTCTTCACTATCACCATCGCCAGTCCAGTATCGGACACGACCTTGTTGATCTAAACAATAATAACTACCGTTATCTTCACATATCGGTAACCACGATTCAGGTACTCCAACTTCTTTTGCATCATTTATAGCCGTTAATAACTCGCCATAGAATTTTTTGTCTTCTGTGATAGACAACAATTCGATTGTTCCATAATAGATATTGCCAGCTTCCTTAAGAAGTTTCTTATAGTCAGGTGAAAAAGAAAAGCCTGTCTCTTCTTCATATTTAGAAATAAGAGCTTCATCCGGCAAAGGAATATTAGTTCTCTCGTTCCCGGATACAACCTTTAACTCTTCAATAACATTATTCAGGCTGTTAGTCATACCGTCACCTATTTGAAATCGTTAGCTCGCTGCTTCCACTAATCAGAGCGCCATCTGTTGAGTTGTGCACGATTTATACCAGAAGTTATGCTGTTATCGTTGTGGAAAGTTTGCGTCACTATCCGCAATAGGCCCATCCTGTCTTTGCAGCATAGGGTGCAGAAGCAGAGCTATCGTCCACCAACCCACCGGATAAGCCTGCCGCCAGCGCAGCGTTGACCACCGCGTGGGCGGCGGCTTTGCCCTCGATACGGGCAATATCCGCCACCCGATTACCAGTCTCGCCGATCAACTGCGCCTCCGGGAGCCATTCCTGCTCTTTCTCCTTGTCGCGCCTGACTGACAACGACTGGTCAACGCAAACCAAAGGTATCGGGCAGATCTTTGACAAAGTCGGACTCATCCCCCCGATACGCTTTCGCAATCTCTGTAAAGGAATCGATAACTCTCGCTTTCTCAGCGTCCGTTAGTCGCTGAAGCTCGGCGGCAATACGTTCCATCATTTCCACAGCGGCATCTGGATTGAGCGAATGGTCGTCAGTGAATTCAAGAAAAATGGTCATATCAGCGATAATTTTAATCAAATGATGCGAGTGAGTCATAGACCCTTTCCCCTTATTACTAACGTAAACCCAACATCCCGCCGGCAGGGGCGAGAGACTGTTTATTAACTCTCATACTTGAAGTCGATATTTATTTTCAGTGTTTCAATGTTTACCGTTACTTCACACCCATGCCAGAATGGCTTTTCTTGTGATTTAAAGTTATCAACAAAGAAATTTCTTAGTTCGACTAAAAGATCTAAAAGTCTTGCACTGGCATCTGCGGTTTCAGTGATCCAGTGCTGGTTACCCTGTTTATCTATATAGTTATAAGTAAACTCACCACAGTCACTTTCCGGATCTAACGTGGCACACAGAATGATTTTTTCCGCAGTATCAGGTGCGATCGAGAGCAGTACTGAACCAATGTCATTATAAATATCCTGGGATTCGCGCATCATTCCTCCTGACAGATAAATTTGCTCAAAGAGGGCAATATTTGTGCCCGTAATCGCTATACACCGATTCGGGCTAAAATTTGATTAAAATCGTTACAAATCATTGTGTTTTAATTTTTAATTAACGTTGCGTGACACAGATGATTATGCTCCGTGTACTGAATATGTACTGAGTGGTTCCCGTAATCATACTTTGACCATCCATTAATCCATCCAAGGAGCATGTCAACTTTGCCTTCGCCAGCCAAAGTGGGTTTTCCAAGCAATTTTGTAATGTATGCTCTGTCCATTCCCGCTTCAATTCCAGGGATGAAATTACCTGTAAACGGTGAATATTCATCTTCATTGCCAAAGTAAAAATGAATATGACTTAAGCAGTCTTTCCGAAACCCCATCTCGATACCCGAGTGGTAAAATTTATAGTACTTTGTTTTTCCATCCGGATCATTATATTCGCCAGCATCAGCTGATATAACCGGGGATTCACCGATAGCATGACACAGGTTGTTAACTCCAATAGAATCTTCCCTTTCACCAAGAACATCTATAAAACTAGCCCATTCCACTGTCATTTTATAACCCCATCTGGCGTGTACTTCTCAACTATAATATATCTTGTTTGTTAAAGAACAAATTTATAGCCAAAATTCCGCTAACAAAGTGCCAGGCAATTTAAAGTCAATTACGCCTATCAGAAAGTGTTTCAACAAAGTCATTATAGGCTTCATGAAGATGATAAAAATAAGCATCGGGCTCATTCTTAACAATCTCGTATCGTGCTAACAATTTTGTGAATAGCCCTTCGGGAACGGGATGAGGTGCGGCTTCGTTTTTATCACAATAAAAATAAAAAAACGCCTTTTCAAGTTCCGGGATAGAAAGTCTTTCCGCCTGGCTATAAAGATACTGATACGCGAAACTCCATTCACTGGACAGTAGTAAAAAATCAAGTGCGGCTGATTTTAGTTCATCATTGGCCTGGGACTGCTGCAAAAATCTCTGGCAATACTTTAGCGCCGTGGGTTGATCTTCCACAAGCAGCATGCCCAGATATTCCAGAGCATCCTCATTCGGATCGTTAAATGAATTGGATTCGACATAGCCGTTTGATTGGTAGCGATCTAACCCTGCCCGTAGTTGGTTAACTGATTTATTTGTCATTTAAAGGCCCCTGTCGTCACCGTCGATAATCGTTTCGTTCATTGTTCAGGAAGCAGAAATAATTTACATCATCCTGGCCACGTCATCGGGACAGAGCGAATTCACATCCAAATACAACCTTCCAGCCATAATCACCTTACCTTAATTTTTGTTCAGGAAAGAAGGTTAAACAGGTCGCGTCTGAGTTGATCGAGTTCATCGTTCTCACTCATCAAAACCTTTCCGTTTCTATACAGTACGAGATCGTTTAGAGATCCCATTCCACCATAGAGATTGAGAAAAATGTGTTTGGTATCATCAGGTTCCAGCTCATATTTTTTAGCCAGTTTACAAATACTACTGACCATTCGGCATAACCCCCTAATTCTAATAAAGTAGCCATGCGTTGCATTTTCTCTACGATTAGCGTCGTTTTCTCGATAGTCAATACCTTCACCTGTTCTTCGGCCATTTGCTCGGTGGGTTTACCGGGCACTTACCCCGTGGCGATGTCGCCAGGGGCGCTATTCTCAACAACAATCCCAGTCTGCTGGCTGAGATTGTTGTTGGCTTATTTATCTGCTTCTTTTTTTCTTTTTACGCTCTTGTAACCTGGCTTTAATCCAGATGCCGAAAGCAAGTATTAAGCCGCCAGCGATACCTTTCCTTAAGGCATCACTGAAAGCTTCTCTCCAATCGAACTCAAATACATTTATTTTAAAATAAACGATTACTGAAACGATTAGATAGCCGATGACTACCGCAATAAACAATATGCTTACACATATGCAAACCAGTTTAACCAAATCCTTAATGTTAATTTTTTCCATTTTTCTTTCCTGCATTGTCAAGTTTATCTTTAACTTTATTGCCGGAAACCTCTCCCACAGTGGCCCCCGTAGCTGCTCCAATTATTTCAGCACTACCTTCTTTTATAAAAGGTTTTAGCTGCTCGGTTGCCACTTTGCCAATACCACCACCAAATAGAGAGCCAACTCCGGCGCCAATAGTTGAGTTAGTTGGATCTTCACCTTTAATACTACTACCTATTGCCGCACCACCCATATTTATAGGAGTTGAAACCAGAATACCTTTCCCCGTTGTTGCTGCGGCTGTTACTCCCGCCATGATTGCGTCCACATAACTGAAAGGATCCTTTCCTGCCAGTTGCACACCCGTATTTACTCCAATACCAATTGCAGCATTAGCGGCCATACCTTTCACAGTAATGCCCAGCACGCTGCCCCCGAACATGACAGGTGCGTCGCCAATGCTGGCATTCGATTTATGGTAGCCCCAGGTATTCATGATTGTCTGAGCCTTAGACATGGCCTCAGAGTCAGGGTTACGTTTCATGTAATCCTGTCCGGAGAGCAAACCTTTGACCAGTTCTTGCGAAACAGCAGAACCGTATTCCCTCTCCATCTCTGATGCGTAAACACGTAAGTAACCTGCCAATTCAGCCCGTTCATTGCTGCTCATCTGTGATGGATCTTTAGTAAATTTAGAAACCAGTGCATCGCTACGTTTGTCGGCATTTTCCAGCTTGATTAGCTCATTGGCAGTTGCTAATGACTTATCACCGTTCTTAATTTTCTCAACGGCTTTGTCAAGTTTGTCTGAAGATGTAGAACCAAGGAAATTATTCTCAACCGTCGTTTTACCCGCCTGCGCCCCCGCCACAGCAGACGCAGAGCTGTCGCCCACCAGTCCACCGGACAAGCCCGCCGCCAGCGTCGCCAGCGCAGAAACCGTCTGCTTCTGGGTTTCGTCCAGCTCGTCGGCCGGTTTCCCGTACATCTCGGTGGCGATCATCCCCACCAGCTCGCCCGTGGCGGCACCGGCGGCGCCCGCCAGCGCGTCCTGGCCCTGGGCGGCGGCGAGCGCAGCGTTGACCACCGCGTGGGCGGCGACTTTGCCCGCGTCGTTCAGACCGCTGTAGTGACCAATCACCTCCGCCACGTATGGCGCAGCACCGCCCGCGAGAGCGGCACTGAGATCGCTCCCGGCCAGCCCCTGAACCGCTGCCGTCGCCGCCTGAATCGCCTGCTGATACTGCCCGCCGGTGCCAAAGCCGGAGGCACTGAGCGCGTCGTTATACGCCGTCTGGTAGATCTGGCTGTTAATGTCTTCAAGAGTCGCGGTTTTGCCCGGATTGGCTTTCTCCCACGCCGCTTTTGCCTCCTGCAGATCCTGCGCGTTGACGTTATTCAGCTTCTCTTTCGCCGCGTTGGTGGCGCGGATGCTCCCCTCGGTGCGGGCAATATCCGCCACCTGATTGCCAATCTCACCGATGAGCTGCGCCTGCTGCAGCCGCTCCTGCTCTTTCTCTTTGTCGAAGATAGGGGAGAGGGTCTGGTTGGCGTGTTCCACGTCGCGGCTGAGCTGATTGACATCCTGAACCTGACGATCCTGGTCGCGGACAATCAGAGTGCCGTCCGATACTGCCGCGTGCGTGGTACTGCTGTCATGCCCGTCGCGGTTCGCCCCCACCAGCAGGCCGTTCGCCATATTCCCGGCAAACTGGCTGCCGATGCTGCCCCCGGTGCTCATGCCCACGCTCTGGTGTTCCACCTCGAAGTCGGCGCGGTTTTCGATATCGCTAAAGCCAATGGTGCCGGTATCGAGACGGTTTTTATCGGCGGTAGCCGTAGAGCCAATCACCGCCCCGTTGAGCTGGGTATGCTCGCCCACGGTAACGTCGTAGCCGCCTTTGCCGGCGAAGATCCCGGTCTGTTCCACCACAGAGTCGTAGTTGCTGTGCATCTTGTCGCGGCTGAGGTTGACGCTGGCCGAACCAGTCATAGAGCCGATGCTGAAGCTGCCCCCCGCGCTGGCGTTCTGCTGCTTCGAGTCGTAGCGATCGCTGTCCTGCTCGGAGGTGAGGGTCAGGTTGCGGCCAATATCCGCTCTTACCGTTTCGCCGCTCACCTGCGCCCCGGTCAGGGTGGCGTCACGTCCGGTCAGGATATTCACCTGGCGGCCCGCGTCCACGGTGGTCTCACTGTGAGTGGTGCCGTTACCGCTCTCGTTGCCCTTGCCGCGGTTGACGCTGGCGGAGATGTTGATGCCCGCGCCGCCGGAGCCGTACCCGATGCCCACCCCGACGCTGCCGCCCTTGCTCTCGTTTTTGCCATCCAGCAGCTGGGTGTTTTGCGCCGAGCGCAGATACAGATCGCGGTTGGCGGCGAGGGTCAGATCGTTGCCCGCCTTCAGCTGGCTGCCTTCCACGGTCAGATCCCCGTCCGTGCCGCGCGCGCCGCTGCCGGTGGCGACAACGCTGAGATCGCGCCCGGCGTTAAGCGTGCTGCCCTGGGCGGTGTTCTGCTCGCTGTACTGGGTCGATTTCGACGACTGGCTGCCGTAAGAGAGGCTGATGCCCACGGTATTGGTGTTAGAGGCATCCGCTCCCAGCGCCTGATCCATCCGCGCGGCCTGGGCAGCCTGCACGCCGGAGAGCGCGGCCTTCACCCCCTGCAACGCCTGTAAGCGGCCGCTGCCGGAGGATTTTGCCTGCTGAGAGGCCTCAACGGCGCTGTTCAGCGCGCTGCCGACGGTGCCGGAGAGCGCCAGGGTCAGGCCGGAGGTTTTCTGTTCCACCTCATGAGTTTGCTGGCTGCGGTTGTTCACCGCCGTGATGTCGACGTTTTTACCGGTCAGCGTCATGTCCTGACCCGCCACCAGATCGGAGCCGCTTACCGTCAGGCGATCCCCTGCGCGCAGG
This sequence comes from Leclercia sp. UBA5076, assembly GCF_002416465.1. NCBI lineage: Bacteria > Pseudomonadati > Pseudomonadota > Gammaproteobacteria > Enterobacterales > Enterobacteriaceae > Leclercia > Leclercia sp. UBA5076. The sequence continues at coordinate 126,697 of NZ_DIAO01000015.1, read as the reverse complement.
GTCAGGTCGCCGTCGACGCTGCCGACGGTGCTGCCCGCCTGGGTCGCGTCCGCGCCGGTGTCGGTGGTTTTGATGCTCCGGGTGCCGACGCTAAAGCCGATCCCGCCCGAGCTCAGCAGCCCCGATTTTTTCTCCTGCTTCTGGTGCAGCTCGTTATTGCGTTCGGCCTGGGTCTCCACGCTCAGGTTGTTGCCTGCCAGCAGGGCCACATCCCCCGTGCCCGCCACGTTACTGCCGCGCACGGTGAGATCGTTTCCGGCGGTGAGGTTAACAGTGTCGCCGTTCAGCTCGCTGCTCTGCACCGTCTGACGGGCGATCTGGTCGCGGGTGGTGGTGGTGGTTTTCGACAGCCAGCCGTTACCGCCCACCACTTTGTGCCGTTCGTCCAGATCCTGGCTATTTTCACCCGCCGCCAGGGTCAGGTTATTCCCGGCGTTGACGTTAAGCGCCTCTCCGGCGGAGAGGGCAGCGGCGCGGGCGTTGAGGTCATTCCCGGCGGCCAGGGTGACGTCCCCTTTGCCGGTCACCTCGCTGCCGATGCTGTTGGTCTGGCCCTGTTTCAGGCTGTTGTCGCCATCCCACACCAGGCTATCGCGGCTGGCGGTCTGAAGATCGTTGAGGGTCATATCCCGCCCGGCCACCAGCTGCGCTTTGCCGTTCTCGCCGCTGGCGATCACCTGTGCGCCGGTCAGGGTGATATCCCGCCCGGACTGCAACGCCAGTTTGCCGTCGTCGCCCTGGACGTAGATGCCGGAGACGCTGTCGATGGTGGTGCGGGCGAAGCGGTTCTCGCCGTTAACGCTGTCGGCACTGAGGGTGGTGCTGGTGAGATTGATATCGCGTCCGGCGCTGGCCAGCACGCTGTTGTCACCCACGATGGCACCGCCGATATTGTTGATATCGGTGCGCGCGTTGAGGTTGACGTCCGCCCCCTGAATCGTCCCGGTCTGGTTGGTGATGTTGTCGGCGTCCAGTTGCAGGACTTTGCGCCCGGCAAGGGTGCCACGGTTAAACAGGTCGCCGTTAAGCTTGATGGAGACGTTGTTCCCGGCAATCAGCGCGCCAGAGCCGTCGATATCACCCGGTTTCACTTTGGCGTAGACCTGCGGCACCAGCACGTTCTCGGTGGAGCCGTCCGGCATCTTCACCCGGGTGTTGACCAGCCAGACGATATCCCCGGTCAGCAGCGCCATCTGCTCTGGCGTCAGCGCCACGCCAATCTTCAGGTCGTACTGCTTGCCGAAGGTGATGCCGCGATCCATCAGCGCCTTGTACTGCTCTTCGTCGTTGCTGTAGCCATCCAGGTAGCGCTGGCCGGTGATGCCAATCACCTGCTCGCGGATCAGGCGCTGCTCGTAGTAGCCATCCCCCAGCCGTTTCAGCGTGTTGTCGCCATCGGCGGTAAAGGCGTCCTGCATATAGTCGCTGCCGAGCCACTGGCGCTCGTTAGTGAAGCGCGGATCGGTCTCCACCAGGTACGGCACCTCCGCCGACGGGTTCACCTTGAACAGGCTGTTGTCCGGCAGGGTGGTGTTGGGGCCGATAATGCGGATCGCACCGTCGGCCGGGGTCACTTCAAACTGCTGTCCGGCAGGTGGGGTCACCGGCTCGCCCGGCGAAACGGTCTGCTGCGGGGCGGGTTTCACCCCGGCGGCCTGGCCAATGGTCACGTCCGTTCCCTGTAGTACCAGCGGAGTGATGCTGAGATTGCTGCCCTCGACGCTGCCGTTGCTGATCAGCTGGCCCGGCTTCAGGGAGATGTCCTGAATGGTGGTGGGCGGGGTATATGCCGTGCGGTCGCGCCCTTGCTCATCGTCGCCCTTGTGGCGAATACGGTAGTAGTGGGTGACGGTGCCTTCATCGGTGGTGTAACGCTTGCCGGGCACGTCCTCGTTCTGCACGCTGCCCAGCTGGTCGATTGCCAGGGTGCCGCCTGCAATCACCTGGCTCTTGTCGTTAAACAGTTTGTCACCCGTCAGCAGCAGGTTGCCCCCGGCGAGGATCTTCGCCGGGTCGCTCTCTTTGATGCGCGTTTCGTCAATGGTGCGGGTGTAGTCGTACTGGTTGAAGTTGTCGTTATTTGCGCCGCTGTCTTCTGGCGTATTCAGGTTACGCAGTCCGTCGGAAGAGTTGTCATCCACCCAGACGCCTTTTTCTGTCGAACTCCAGCGGTTGGTTGAGCCCGTGTGCTGATAGTCGGTGAGCTCTTCCTGCGACACCCGCACCACCTCGGTGGAGAAGTGGTCGTTGATGTTATTGATCTGCCCGGCGGCAATCGCCATATCCCCGGCGGATTCAATGGTCGAGCTGTGGTTGTTAATGGTCGCGGCGCGGCCAGTGACGGCGCCGTTATCATCCAGCGCGCCGCCGATGCTCATGCTGCCCGCACTGTAGATCAGGCCGTGATCGGCGTTGTTCAGGGTCTGCACGCCGAGGTTGACGCGCTCGCGCCCGGCCAGCGTCGCTGCGGTGCCGTTTTCGGCGAGGTTGTTAAAGGTACCCACATTTACCCCCACCGCATCGCCATAAATCCGCCCGGTGCCGGTGTTGGTCAGGGTGTTGGCGTTGATGCGGGTGGCGATCCCGTCGATCAGGCCGGTATTGCGTACCGTGCCGCGGGCCGTCAGGGTGGTGCTGCCGGCGTTGATTTCACCGCTGGCGAGGTTATTAAGATTCGCGCTCTGCACGTTGAGGGCGCTGCCCGCCATTAGCTGGCCGCTGTTGGTGAGATCGCCATCGGTGGTGAACGTCAGGTTGCCGTTGGCGAGGGTAGTGCCGCTGTTGTTCACGCCGCGGGTGCTGTGAAGCGTCATATCCCCCAGCGACAGCAGCTGGCCGCTGGCATCCAGAGACTGAGCCTCCACGCGCAGCGCTTTACCCGCTTTCAGGGTGCCGTCCGCGTTCAGCAGATTCAGGGCGCTACCGCTGAGATCCAGGGTATCGCCCGAGGCCAGCACCCCCGCGCCGTTGTTCAGCACGCCGCTGTTATTGATGCTCAGGGTGTTATTCGCCAGGATACTGCCGCGCTGGTTATCCAGACTCCCGGTGTTCAGCGCCAGGCTCTGGCCCTCCAGCCCCTGGTTCTCGCCGAGCGTACTGGTGTTAACAAATTCCAGGGCAGTGAGGGTCACGCTTTTGCCGCTGCGGATCAGCCCGGAGACGTTATCCACCATACCCTGGGCGCTGTCGAGGAGCAGGTCGCCCACCGACTGGATCTCTCCGCCGCCGTTTTGCAGGTTACCGGTATGCAGGGCGGTATCGGCCTCGCCAATCACCCGTCCGCCGTTGCGGTTATCGAGGTTCGTTGCCGCCACATCCGCCGCGCCGCTGGCCGCCAGGGTGCCGGCCTGGTTATTCACGTTGTCCGCTGAGAGGTTCAGTGCCCCCAGGCTGTTCAGGGTGCCGTCGCGGTTATCGAGGGCATCAGTGGTGACGTTTACGCCGTCACCCTGCAGCACGCCTTTATTATTGATGAGCTGCGAGGTGCCCAGTGACAGGCTCCCTGTCGCAGCAAGTTGCCCGGACGTATTGTTCAGCGTGCCGCCGTTGAAATTCAGGCTTTCGCCGGAGAAGGTAGTCCCCTGGCTGTTATCCAGCAGGCCGCCGCTGAGGGTCATAGCCCCGACCGACTTCAGCGCGCCGCCGTTATTGGCGAGGGTGTCGAACCCGGCGGTCAACGTCCGGTTCGCACCAATCTGCCCGTCGGTGTTGTCGATAGCCCCCGCGGTCAGGCTAAAATCGCCCTCGCTCGCCAGGAAGCCGCGCTGGTTATTCAGCGCGCCGCTCTCAAGATTAAGGGAACCCTGAGAGAGCAGGGCGCCGTCGCGGTTATCCAGGGCGCCGCCGTTGAGGGCCAGTGTCGCGCCGTCGGCGACAATCACCCCCTGCTGGTTGTCGAGGCTTGCGGCGCTTATGCGCTGGGTTTTCGCCGCCTCAATGCGGCCTTTGGCGTTGTTTACCGCCTGCTGGCTGGCAATCTCGCCGTCACCCGCGCCAGCTGAGATCAACCCCTGCTGATTGTTTACGCTCCCGGCCTCAAGCCGGGTGTTGCCCGCTACCGCCACGATCTGCCCGGCGTTGTTGTCGAGGGTCCCGGCCTTAAGCTGCACGCCGTTCGCCGCGCCAATCTGCCCCTGCTGGTTATTGAGGGCGCCCGGCAGGTCTACCGCCAGGGTACTGTTGCCGCGCTGGACGATGTTGCCTTTCTGGTTGCTGAGGTCGTGGGCGCTGACGCTGATGGTCTCCGCCCCCAGCGTGCCGCCGTTGTTATTGAGCATTTTGCCGGTACGCACAGTCAGTTCGCTGGCGTTAACCTTCGCGCTGGCGGTGCTCACGCCTTCCGCGCCGCCGTCCAGCAGCACGCGTTTGCCCTGGGTCTGGCTGCCGCTGACGTCCACCCCCTGGCCGCTGGCACTGAGATTGCCGCCCGCCAGGGTTTGCCCGTGGGCGCTCAGCTGGCCGCGGGTGCTGATTTCCAGATCCCCCGCATCGGCGAGCTTGCCGTCGCTTTTTACCCCGGCGGCCAGCACGCTCTGCTGACTGCCGGTGAAGCTGGCCGCGTTCACCCGGACGTTATTCGCGGCGGTCATCACGCCGCTGTTGTGCACTTCCCCTGCGGTTTGCAGGCTGGCACTGTCGCCAGCGCGCAGGGTGCCGCTGTTCTCGATGCGGCCGTCAGCGGAGATCGTTACGCTGCCCGCCTGGGCGCCAATGGCCCCGGCGTTACGTACCCCGACGCCGCTCTCGGTGCCGACCATGCGGATTTTGCCTGCGTACATGCCGCCGAGGCTGGCCACGTCCACCGCCAGCTGCGGACGGGTGGCAGGATCGTCACTGCCTTTTTCGATCGTCTCGTGGGCGGCATCCACCTTGTTACGCCCGGTGGTGACCTTCAGATCCTTGGCCCACAGCCCGGCATTAACCTTCACCGAGCGGGCAATGATGTCGGTGTAATCCGCGCCGGAGGTGTCCATCCCCGCGCCTTCGACCACCACTTCGCCGCGCTCGACGTTAAACCCGGTCAGCGCGCCGTCTTTCATCTGCGGCTGGCCGGTGGTGAGGGTGGCGCGGTTGGCGTTGATAAAGCCGCAGCCGCTACAGGTAATGCCTGACGGGTTGGCGATCACTACCTGGGCTTTTTTACCCGCCACTTCGATCATGCCGTTCAGCTTGCTCGGGTCGCGAGAGCTCACCTCGTTGAGGATCACTTTGGCTTCGCCTTTTGCCAGCCACGGGTTGCCCGCCACCATGCCGCCAATGTTGGTCTGCACGTTTTTGTGCGAGTTGTTGAGGATTGCCCCTTTGCTCTCCACGTCGAACTGGGTGTAGTTGTTACGCGACACCCCCGCAGCAGATGGCGTCTGGATATTGACCTGCGGCGTGCCGTTGGCGCTGTTGATGACCGTTGGCTGCTGGTTTTTTGGCGCACCGGCGTCGGCCACGATAGCGGCCTGCGCCGTCTGCACGGCTCCCATCGCCAGCCACAGGCTAAAGCTTAAGGCGCTCACCTTGCCGATAAGCTGGCTGTGGGTATGGCCAATGCCGGAAGAACGGGACGAACCGGCGCGGCCGGAGCGGGCGATATCCGCCACCACCATCAGCATGCCGCGCGCTTTGTTAAAGACAATTCGGTACAGGTTCTTATTCATGGTTCGTTCCTTTAAACGCTTCCGGCAGGCTCACGGCGAGCGGGTGATTCTGTTGCCACTCTCTGGCGTGTTGACGGCTGACGTGGCTGCCGTGGAACAGCATCACGCGCTTGCCACGCGCCGCGCCGCGGTGATACAGCGCGCGGCAGACGTGGTCGGGGAAGATATCGCGACGCATCAGGTTGTACATCGCGGCGGTATGGCCGAAGGGGGCGATCCAGTCGCAGAACCAGATCCGATCCCCGCAGTCCCAGTCCGCCTCTCGCATCTCGATGGCGGGGCGGGTGAGGTAGCGGACTTCCGCCTCCTCGTTCAGCCAGGCCCAGCTGAGGAAAAAGACCGGGCGGTCGTTTTCGCTCACCAGCACGTACTGGCGGCGCTTGATGATCGGCAGCAGCAGGGTGGGCAGGGCGTGCAACGGGGCATCCCGGTGCATCGGGGAGTGCATCCACAGCCAGACGGTGGCGCCCAGCACTTCGGCCTCGCTCTCCTCACCGCCGAGGATCAGCGGCGCTTTGATATCCAGATCTCCGACGCGCATCACCAGCTCCAGTTGAGGTTAAAGCCGAGCGTCAGATCGCTGGTTTCAAAGCCGTCCGGCTTCGAGAATGGCGTCCCGGCGAACAGGTCGTAGCCGGTGTTAAAGGCGTTGCCGCGCAGGCCCGCTACGCCGCCCGCCAGATGTTTACCCACCTGGAGATCGGAACTGTAACCGCCCACTTCGCCGTAGTCGGCGCCCAGATAGAACTCCTGGTTCGGCAACGGCGTGCGCCAGGCCAGATCGTTACGCACGTACCAGCCGTGGCTGGCGCTGAGGGTGCGTTCGCCGTCAAAGCCGCGCACCGTCCAGCGGTTGCCGATGGCGAACTGATCCTGCGGCGTCAGCGGCGTGTTGCTGATCTGACGCAGGTACTGCACGTTGTAGCGGAAGTTTTGCGTACCGATGGCAAACGGCAGATCGAGCTGGGCGCTCAGCAGGGTAATTTTGCCAAGCGCGGTGGCATCGCCCCAGTACTCTTCCGGCGCAGGCCGGGCACCGAACCAGCGGGTGCCGCGCTGATAGCTGATGCCCGCATCCAGCGTCGCCTGGCCGATGTAGTGGCGATGATCCAGCCCGATGCGCCAGCCCGCGGTCTGACGGCGCTGGACGCCCACTTCCGTATCGTCGATATAGTTGCGGGTCTCCCGCGCCAGCACGTCGTAAGAGAAGGTGGTTTTTTGTGAGCCGCTGCGGTGCAGCACCCGGCTGAGCTGAATGTCGAGGTTTTTACTTTTACCGCTGTAGCGATAATCCTCGTTCAGCCCGGCGACGGTCTGGTGGTAGTCGTAGTCGCTGCCGGTGACGCCCAGCATCCAGTAGCCAAACGGCACCGAGTAGTGGGCGGTGACGTTTTTACTCCCTTTGCCGCCCTTGTCGTTCAGATCGTGGCTGGCAGAGACATAGAGCAGATCGCTCAGCGAGAAGGGGTTATCCAGCGACAGCGTCACGCCGCCCTGGTAGCGCCCGGTGGTTTCGGTCCCGGCATCGTCCAGCGAGAGGCCGATACGCCACATTTTGCTCTGCTTGCGGGTGATGACCACGTCGCTCTCGCCCGGGTTTTCCCCCGGCAGCAGCTCCATACTGGCCTCAACCGTTGGCAGGCGCTGTAAGTTTTCCAGCCCCTGTTCAATATCGCGCAGATCCAGCAGGTTGCCTTCGTGAGCCGGGAAGGCGCTGTAGAGCTGGATATAGTCGTCGCTCTCTTCGGTCAGCTTCACGTGGCGGATAGTGCCCGGCACGATGGCAAGCTTCAGGGTGCCGCTCTTCAGATCCTGCGACGGGGCCAGCACGCGGGTGGTGATCCAGCCGTGGTCGACGATGCGGTTCTGCAGGGTGCTCATCAGCAGGTTAATGCCCTTGCCGCCCAGACAGCGCCCCTGCGCCTGGTCCGCAATACGCTGCAACGGCACCCAGTGGGGCAGGGCCTCCTCGCCGCTCAGCTCGACGCGGTTAATCGGAAAACAGGGCGTTTCGGTCGGGAAGGCAATGTTACCAAAACCGGATGACGGTTCTGAAAGGCGCACATCCGGGACCGGCGGGGTTAATTGCTCCTCTAATGCTCTCTGGCGCTGCTGCTGAATAATAAATTGATTATCGGGTGGCGCCGCATGGGCAGAGACCATTAAAGACAGACCAGAGGCTGTCGCCATTATCAGGGCAATATTATGTCGGGCTTTCATCGGCGAATCCGTGCTGTGTAAGCAATAAAGAAGGCAATGTGAATTTGTGTAAAATTGTTTAAGTATTGCGAGGGGAAGGAAAGGGGGATTAATCCTAAAGCCCGGAATTATCCGAGTTTTTGGCTCCTTAAATCTGGTAGGTTAAGGTTTAGAGAATATATTCCTCAGGGTTCTCGTGGATATTCGGGAATATCCACGAGAAACTTAAGTGAAATTTACACTATTTCTGAATACGGTCGACACGGACCACCGGTGGATTTGATTTTTTATCCAGACTGCCGTTAATGCTGATCATATTATCGGGCTGGACGGTACGGCCATCAAATACCGCCTGGGGGATCACCGTATCAATAGTGCCGGTTTTATCGCGGAATTTAAATTTATCGCCGCCGGAACCTTCTATGAGATTACCGCGCAGGGAGATCGTAGCCCCGTCGTGCATCTCTTTGGCCTGCTCCACGGTCATGATGCGGGCATCTTCCGCGCCACGATAACCATCATCCAGCGCGTGCGGTGGAGGAGGGGCAGTATCTTTCTTCAGTCCACCATTATCATCGGCATATACAGCCGGAATTATAAGACAACACAATAAGGGTGCGACGGATAATTTCATACAGCCTCCTTGGTTTAGCCTGCTTGACAGATTAAGCCTGGTTGCTATTTTTTATTTTGCAAACAGGAACAGTCTTAATCAAATTTATCGATAAAAATCATCTGGCTGCATAATATTAATTAACGAGACGGTGAGGTGATAAATGGCAAAAGCCAAAGAACCCCCCCCTGAATTGCCCGGCGTCAAACAGAGTCATGCTGCCCTGCAGTTTGAATACGATGCGCACCGCTTCGGTTTTTTTCTGTTAATACTCATTATCACCGCTGCGCTGTCAGGGCTTTTTTCTGGTGGCTATTTTAGCGAAGCGACAAAGAGTAACGCTCCGGGTAATTTGCAGGTTGAGTATGAACGTTTTGGACGCTTGCAAACGCCCATTGAGTTGAAAATTAGCGTGCCAGAACAGAGTACTACGCCGCTGACGTTGCGCATCGGCGGCGAATATATGGAACGGATGCAAACCGATAATATCTGGCCCCAGCCCGATGAAATGTACAGCGAGGGCGGGGAGATCGTGCTGGTTTATCAGGAACCGCGCAAGGGTTTAACCGTCTGGCTCTATACCACCCCACAACGCCCCGGCAAAACCGACCTCTCTGTCACGGTAAATAATCAACCGGGCCTCTCTTTCTGGCAATTTATCTATCCCTAAGGCACCAATATGGAAATGATACTCAGGGCGGTGGCGATTTATCTGATTTTACTGGTGGTATTTAAAATCGCCGGCAGGCGGGCGCTGCTGCAAATGACCAGCTTCGATCTGATCCTGTTATTAATTATTAGTGAAGCTACGCAACAGGCGCTGCTGGGGGATGATTTTTCCGTCACCGGCGCCATGCTCACCATTATTACGCTGGTGGTGGTGGATATGCTGTTTGGCATGGTAAAAAAATATATATCCGGTGCGGAATCGGCCATCGACGGCTCCCCGGTTATTCTGGTGGTGCACGGTGAACTGCAAAACGAAAAATTAAAGAAAGTCGATGTCTCCTGCGACGACATTCTGGTCTCTGCCCGGCAAAATCACGGCATAACCACTCTGGAAGAAATTAAATACGCCATACTTGAACGTAATGGTCATATTTCGATTATTCCTGAAGAGAGTGCATCATGAAAGAAAATGAAAATGTCTGGAACCAGGCCAAAACCACCAAAGAACTCACCAGCCAGGTATCAACTGTCCTGATCGATCTGGGCTGGCTGCTTACTACCGCAGAATCCTGCACCGGCGGCAACCTGGCCTCTGCGCTCTGCGCCGAGAAAGATACCGCCTCGTTCTTTGGTACCGGCGTGGTCACCTTTAACAACGAAGCTAAACACAAGGTACTGGGTGTCAACAATGCCACCCTGGAAAAATATACCGCCGTCAGTAGCCAGACGGTGGGCGAGATGGCTCAGGGCGCACTGGAGCTTGCCGACGCGGATATCAGCATCGCCATCAGCGGTTATGCCGGGCCGGACGGCGGTGAGGATGGCACTCCGGCAGGCACCGTCTGGTTTGGTTGGTCTTTTCGCGGTGAGGTCACTACCGCCGTGCAGCACTTCACCGGCGAGTGTGAAGATGTGATTGAGAAAGCGGTTCGTTACGCGCTTTCTGAACTGTTGCGGCAGATCCCGCACTGGAAAAAGCAACTGCATTAAGGAGAGCATGATGAGCGTTGTGGTGATCACCGGAGCGACGGCTGGCGTGGGCAAAGCCACGGCGCTGCGTTTTGCAGAGGCGGGCTATCACGTGGGGATTATCGCCCGGGATGACCCCAGCCTTGAGGCGGCGCGGGCCGAAATTGAACGCTTCGGCGTGAAGTGTCACACGGTGAATGCCGATGTGACGGACGCGTCGGCCATCATGGCGGCGGCCAACGCGTTCGAGACGCAGCTCGGCGCAATTGATGTATGGATCAACAACGCCATGTGCGGGGTGCTGGCGCCGTTTCGCACCATGAGCGATGAGGAGTTTCGCCGGGTCACGGACGTAACCTACCTGGGCTACGTTAACGGCACCCGGGCGGCATTGTCCGTGATGACCCCGCGCGATGCGGGACAGATTATCCAGGTGGGCTCTGCCCTGGCTTACCGCTCCATCCCGCTCCAGTCCGCCTACTGCGGCGCGAAAGCGGCGATCCGCGACTTTACCGACGCGGTACGCACCGAGCTTATCCACGAGCGTATCAATATCCAGCTGACGATGGTGCAGATGCCGGGCCTTAACACGCCGCAGTTTAGCTGGGCGCGCAATAAGTTTGCCTTCGCTATGCGCCCAATCGGACCGGTCTATGAGCCGGAGGTGGCCGCCGAGGCGATTTTCAACGTGACCCGCCGCCCGGTGCGGGAGCTGTGGGTCGGGCGCAGCACCATACAGGCGATTATCGGCCAGTTTCTCTTCCCCGGCCTGCTGGATCGCATGATGGTGAAAAAGGTGTGGGAAGGGCAGATGACCAACGAACTCAACGTCCCCGAGCGGCAGGATTATCTTTCCGGGCCGGTCAGGGGGATGCACCAGGTCCACGGGCGCTTTTCCGACGAGTCGAGAACCCGGGCGACGGCCATCACCTCCGGCGTGCCGGGGAAAGTACTGCTGGGTAGCGCTGCGCTGGCGGGACTGCTGCTGGTGGGGAAACTGATCACCCGGCGGAAATAGGGTAAGCAGTATCGTTTTGTAGGCCGGGTAAGGCAAAGCCGCCACCCGGCTTTTTATTGCGCACCGCCCGGCGGCGCGATGCTTGCCGGGCCTGGGGGCGATTTGTAGGCCGGGTAAGCGTCAGCGCCACCCGGCAATGCTGCCGCGCTTAATGGTAGCCCTCGGTGTCGGTCACCTTGCCGCGAAACACGTAGTAGCTCCAGGCGGTATAGACCAGAATCAACGGGATGATCAGCAGCGTGCCCACCAGCATAAAGAGCTGGCTGGACGGCGGCGCGGCGGCGTCCCAGATGGTGATGCGTGGCGGGATAATGTTGGGCCACAGGCTGATGCCGAGCCCGCTAAAGCCAAGGAAGATCAGCCCGAGGGTCAGCAGGAAGGGTCGGGTATGGCTGTGCGGATCGCGGGTGAGTCGCCAGATCCACAGACCGAAGATCCCCACCAGCAGCGGCACCGGCAGGAAGTAGAAGAAGTTCGGCAATGTGAACCAGCGGTCGGCCACATATTGCCAGCCGAGCGGGGTCCAGACGCTTACCACCGCCACGACCGCCAGCAGCGCCAGCAGCACCTTGCGGGTCAAATCCCGCATATGGCGCTGTAATGCCCCTTCGCTTTTCATAATCAGCCAGGTGGTGCCCAGCAGGGTATAGGCCACCATCAGCCCCAGCCCGCAGAAGAGGTTAAAGGGGGTCAGCCAGTCCAGCGACGAACCCGCGAAGCGGCGGCCTTCAACGTCAAAGCCGTTAATCATCGCCCCGACGACAATCCCCTGGCTGAAGGTCGCCAGCAGCGAGCCCCCGGCGAAGGAGTAGTCCCAGAAGGCGCGGTGCGACGGCGTGGCTTTGAAACGAAACTCGAACGCCACCCCGCGGAAAATGAGCCCGATCAGCATCGCGGTCAGGGGAATGGTCAGCGCATCGATAACCACCGCATAGGCCAGCGGGAAGGCGCCAAACAGCCCGGCTCCCCCCAGCACCAGCCAGGTTTCGTTTCCGTCCCATACCGGGGCGACGCTGTTTACCATCACGTCGCGCGCCTGCGGGTCGCGCTCAAAGTAGAAGAGCATGCCGATACCTAAATCGAAGCCATCCATGATGATGTACATCAGGGTGGCGAAAACGATGATGGCAAACCAGATAACTGAGATATCGACGCCCATTACAGTTTCTCCTCTTCCGGAACCGGTTCTGCCGCCGAGAGCGGGCGTGCGGGTCTGCCGTCGGTCTTCATCGAGAGATTATCGGTAGGCTGCGGTCCTTTCTTAATCAACCGCACCAGATAGACTAACCCCACGCCAAATACCGAGCAGTAAACAACGATAAACGCCAGCAGGCTGATGCTCATTTGCAGGGTGCTGTGCAGCGACACCGCATCAATGGTGCGCAGATAGCCATATACGACCCACGGCTGGCGGCCCACCTCGGTCGTAACCCAGCCGGCGAGGATCGCGACGACACCCGCTGGCCCCATACTCAGGGCAAAGCGGTGGAACGGGCGGGAGTGATAGAGCCGACGGCGATGGCGCAACCAAAGGCTGATAACCCCCATCAGGATCATCAGCAGCCCCAGGCCCACCATCACGCGGAACGACCAGAAGACGATGAGCGAGTTAGGGCGCTCATCTTTCGGGAAATCTTTCAGCGCCGGGACCTGCTTATCCAGGCTGTGGGTGAGGATCAGGCTGCCAAGCGCCGGGATCTCCAGCCCATACTTGGTGCGCTCCTCTTCCATATCGGGCACACCAAACAGCAGCAGGGGCGTCGCTTCGCCAGGGGGATTTTCCCAATGCCCTTCGATGGCGGCGATTTTTGCCGGCTGGTGTTCGAGGGTGTTCAGGCCGTGCATATCCCCGACAAAGGCCTGAATCGGCGCCACCAGCAGCGCCATCCACAGCGCCATTGAGAACATTTTGCGCACCGCCGGGCTGTCGTTACCGCGCAGCAGATGCCATGCCCCGGAGGCGCCAACAAACAGGGCGCTGCTCAGGAAGGCGGCGATGGACATGTGGATCAGACGATACGGGAAAGAGGGGTTAAAGATGATGGCGAACCAGTCCTCGGGGATGACCTGACCGTTCTCGATGCTAAAGCCCTGCGGCGTGTGCATCCAGCTGTTGGAGGCGAGGATCCAGAAGGTGGACATCAGAGTGCCCAGCGCCACCATACAGGTGGCAAAGAAGTGCAGGCCAGGCCCAACCTTGTTCCAGCCAAACAGCATGACCCCAAGGAAACCCGCTTCGAGGAAGAAGGCGGTGAGCACTTCATAGGTGAGCAGCGGGCCGGTGATGCTGCCGGCAAACTGCGAAAAGCCACTCCAGTTGGTGCCAAACTGGTAAGCCATCACCAGCCCGGAGACCACGCCCATGCCGAAGTTAACGGCGAAGATTTTTAACCAGAAATGATAGAGCGAGCGCCAGACATCATTTTTCGTTCTCAGCCACATCCCCTCCAGTACCACCAGATAGCTGGCAAGGCCGATGGTTAACGCCGGGAAGATAATATGAAATGAGACAGTGAAGGCAAACTGAAGCCTGGCGAGATAAAACGCATCGAGTTCGAACATCGTACTCTTCCCCTGTCAGCGAAAAGCCCCGTATAAAACGGGGCATCGTGGTACGGCTGTTGTTGCGGGCGGGGTTACGGTTTATTTTTACCGGCACCCAGCTCAGCGCCAGTGAGCGGATCGGCTGTTGGATCCGACTCGGTGCGGCTCGCCATCGCTTTGAGTAGTGCGGCCTGCTCTTTCGTGAGCGTAACCTCAGCGCTGCCATCGCCGCCATCAACGGCGGGTTGCGGATCGGCAACGTACTCAAAGTTTTCATCGCTGTTCCAGCTGCCGCGAAGATCATCACCTGCAGACATATTGTAGTAGGTGGTTGCGTATTGTTCGATTGGCGGTAGTTTCCCTGGTGGGAAATTATTGCGAATCGACTGCAACGCCTTCTCAAACGAGAGCTGGTGTGCGGCTTCACGGGTCATCAGGAACGCAAGGGCATCTTTTACCCCGACATCGTCAGTGACGTTGATCAGGCGTTCATAGATGATTTTGGCGCGTGCTTCCGCCGCGATGTTGGAGCGCAAATCGGCGGTGGCTTCCCCGATAGTATCGATATACGCCGCAGTCCATGGCACGCCTGCGGAGTTGGTCAGCGGTGGCCCACCGCCATACAGCAGGGAGGTGATATGGCTGTCGTTACCGTTTTGCGTCAGTGAGCGGTAGAGTTCCGCTTCACTTTCGGTGCCTTCCGCCAGTTCGCCTTTGGCGCCTTTGTTCAGCATGCCGACCAGCGTACCGATGATCTCAAGGTGGCTGAGCTCTTCGGTCGCGATATCCATCAGCATCTCTCTGCGGCCTGGATCGTCATCGCCCAGCCCCTGGGTGAAGTAACGGCAGGCGGCCGCCAGCTCGCCCTGTGGGCCGCCAAACTGTTCAAGCAGCAGGTTTGCCAGGCCGGGGTTCGGCTCGGCAACGCGGACGGTATACTGCAATTGTTTTACGTGTCGAAACATACGCTCACTCCCTGGTTATTTTTTCGCTTCGACACCGTCAGCATCTGAGCGCAGCAGGAACTGCTCAGTCGTGTCAGGAATATGCTGGATCAGCCAGTCGGCCATGCGCTGCTCTTCGGCGAGGATCGATTCGATCGCTGGAATCGATGCCACGTCTCCGGCTTTTCGCGCCGCGGCCAGCAGGGAGGTATAGCAGGCAATTTCGAACTGCTCGAAAACGTAGCCGCTAATAGAGCCTTTTACGATTTCATCCGAGGTCATAATGCCGCCGACAGACTGGCCGAACGCCATCATTTTGCTCATGGAGTCTTTCAACATTGAGCGGGAAATATCGTTACGGTCGAGGATCTCTTCCAGTACATTTATTTGCTGTTTGGTTTCAGTAAGATGTTGCTCAATACGGGCGCGGACATCAGGATAATTATCGATACGGCTCGCCATTGATTCGAGCATAGATTCCGCTTGCTTTTCCATGGCGTGAGCATCGCGTAGCCAGTCATGGTAGTGTTCTACGTGATTCATATTTTCGTCCTCGGGTTCGGTTAATTCAGGCTTACTTTTCTGCTTTCTGATTAATATTACCGACTGCCAAATCGGTCAGTTTAAGATCGGTGGATTTCTCTTCTTCCAGCGTCTCGGCTAATAATTTGACCGCCTGGGTGTATCCTAATTGCTCCGCCAGGGTAGCGAGCGTGCCGTAGCTGGCAATTTCATAGTGTTCGACTTTTTGCGCCGCAGCGATTAATGCTGCATCACGCACTTCATTTTTTTCTGTGCTTTCAAGGACTTCATTGGCTTCTTCAATTAACCCTTCCATCGCCACGCATTTCATTCTTTTCAATTTAATATTTGGCGTTTTCTCGATGAGCTGATCGATACGCTCAATCTGACCATGGGTTTCTTCCAGGTGCGCTTTAAACGCAGCGCTCAGATCGGGGCTGGCGGCTTCGCGGGATAATTTAGCCAGCGCACGAGTAAGCTGTTTTTCTGCACTATAGGTATCGGATAACAAATGAATAAATACATCCTCTATACTTTTCATATTCATACTTTTTCTCCAGTGCTATAAAAATCTGCGAGCCCGCGGACCCGCAGAGGTTACCCATTAAAGTGAAGAACAGGCTTTAATAATGAGATGAATTAAGAGTTGTCAGACTTACGTCCGCCACCATGGCTATGCTGACCGCCCTTTTTACCTGCTTCGGAAGCGCGCTGCGGATCGTTTTTGAAATTACCACCGCTCTGCTGACCGCCTTTTTTCCCTGCTTCAGAGGCCTTTTCACGATCCTGTGCGAAATTACCTGAACCACCACGTTGCTCTGCCATATTATGTTTCCTCATTTACATCGTTTATGTCAGTAAGATACGTTTTTATTCGTATCCGTTGTCGTTCAGGATTAAATTTAGCCCCTATTTCAGAAGAGTCAAATGCGGTTTTGAAAATAAATTATCTTATGTTTTAAGATTTAACTGAATATATCGCTCCGCTTGTTTCGCAAATAAGTTTCGCCAAGGTAATGTAAACAAACGACCTTCCGGTTGTTCTGCTTTATCGCTTGTTTTGTGTTTCGCTGAAACGTTCGAGTCCAGGCGTGGCGGGGCTCTTTACGTAAGTTTACGTTCAGGGTGGCCCGCTTATAGCCCATATAAAAATATTGTACGTGGGATTAATCTTAATTGGTTTTTATATTATTTATGGACGTTGTTTTCGGCTGTTAAATAATATAACAAATTGTTTACGTATATTATGTATGGATTACAGTTACTCACGGAAATTACTACTTCAAAAAGGGTAAGCGAAGGACAAATAAAAGAACCTGATAAAGTATGATGGTAGATCGGGTACCCCAGGCAATACTCAACCGGAGCGGTGACGCGGTGTCACCCCGGAGGCGAAGGTGAACCCTATGCTTGATTTCATCTCTGGTGTCCTGATTCATACCCCCGTCTGGGTCTATCTGGTTCTGCTGTTCCTGATAAGCAGAGGCATCCGGGCGCGTAAGCCCGCCACCGTTGCGCTGGAAAAGCTCGCTATCGTTCCGGCCCTGTTTCTGATCTGGGATATCTACGACCTGCTGGTCTTTCGCACACTCACCTTCGGCACCGGCTCCCTGTGGCTGGCAGGTCTACTCAGCGGCGCGGCGATGGGCTATATCCTGAGCAAAGGGGTGACGGTGAGCCGGGCTGCCGCCCCGCGCAGCATTTACCGTTCGGCGGACTACTCGGCACTGCCCATTATGATGCTGGCCTTCGCGGTGAAATATGTGCTGGGAGCGATCAGCGCCATTGCGCCCGAGACGCTGCAGCGCCCCGGCGCAAGCGCCTTCGCCATCATTACCGGCGGGCTGTTCGCCGGGGTCTTTGTCGGCAAATTTGTACGCTACGTGCGGGTCTATTTGTCGGCACAGGTGCAGCAGTCGGGGTGAGAGGGCTCATCGTTCTGGATTAACCGGATAGCCACATTCCGCTGCAAACTCACCCAGACCGCCCGGCGGCGCGATGCAACATCAGGCGTGCCGCCGTTATGTCGGAACGCACTGAGAGGAAAATGGCAAACGCAACGGCAGGTAGACTGAGACGGCATGATAAACCAGCAGCCCACAGGAGCCCGGATGTTCACCCATATGCGTATTGCCAGACCTGTCATAAACCTCGACAACGCTTTCCTGATGTACAGCCAGGGATTAGGACTGAAAAAGATTGCGGACTTTAGCGATCATCAGGGCTTCAGCGGGATCATGTTAGGGCGGGAAGATTTACCCTGGCATATCGAATTTACCGTGTGCCACCACCATCCCGTTCAGCCTCTGCAAACGAACGAGGATCTGATCGTTCTCTATTATCCCGATAAAGCCGAATGGGAAGCGACCTGCGGGCGAATGCGCAGCGCGGGCTTTACGCAGGTAAATGCGTTTAACCCCTACTGGGAGGTCAATGGGCACACATTCGTGGATGACAACGGGTACCGGGTGGTGATTCAGAACCAGGCGTGGGGCTGAACTGACAGAGAGCCGCGTGGCAAAATGGCACTATCAAAACGGGCTGGCATGGCGGATATGGACAGGCTCCCCGTTGACCGGATGCACGAACCGCAGCTCGCTGGCGTGCAGCATCAGGCGCGGCGTGCGTTCGGTGCCGGGTATCTGCACTCCGCCATACAGGTCGCAGCCTAAAATCGGGTGGCCCAGCTGCTGGCAGTGAATGCGCAGCTGGTGGGTGCGCCCCGTCTCCGGCGTCAGTTCCACCCGCGTGACCGGCACATCACCCTGATAATGCCCGCGCTCCACCACCCGATAGCGGGAACGGGCGGGCTTGCCGTTGATAGCGCAAATCGACATCCGCGGGAACAGCGCCGGATCTTTGGCTATGGGGGCGTCTATCACCCCTTCATCATCGGCCAGATGCCCGCAGAGCAGGGCGGTGTAAGTCTTGGTTACGCTGCGCTGGCTGAACTGCTGGCAGAGAGCGGCATTGATCGCCTTGTTGCGGGCAATCACCATCAGCCCGGAGGTGCCAAAATCGAGGCGATGCACCAGCGTGCAGCCGGGAAAGGTCTGCACCAGCCGGTAGTGCACCGAATCGAGGTTTTGCGGATTTTTCCCCGACAGGCTGAGCAGCCCGCTGGGTTTATTGATCAGCACCAGATGGTCGTCCTGCCAGAGCGTCTCTATCGCCGCATGGCAGGGCGGGGCAATAAAATTATCGATAATCACTGACATCAGTCTGACCGCAGAAAGAGGAGGGAGACGGATGATAACCCATTATGTATGCGATTTAAGCTGTGACGTGTTATCGAGTCGTCTTATCGCCGGCACCAGGCTGGCGGCTACCGTGGCGAGAACCACGGCACAGGCCGCCACCAGCAGCACGTTGCTGGTGCCGTACTGGTTGGCCAGCGGCCCGGCGATAAGCTCGCCGCAGGGGATCGCCACAAACGATCCCACCGCATCGTAGGCATAGACGCGTGCCAGCTTATCCTGCGGAATATGCGTTTGCA
The DNA here is from genome assembly GCF_002416465.1 of Leclercia sp. UBA5076. Lineage (NCBI taxonomy): Bacteria > Pseudomonadati > Pseudomonadota > Gammaproteobacteria > Enterobacterales > Enterobacteriaceae > Leclercia > Leclercia sp. UBA5076. The sequence goes on along the minus strand of NZ_DIAO01000015.1, from coordinate 108,075 downwards.
GGGACTGGGCCCAGGCCACCCCAAAGAGGCCAAAGGTCACCCCGGCAATAAAGAACGCGGCAATCAGCCAGGGCGTGGAGGGGAGCAGGCTCAGCATAAAGATGGGCAGGGCGCAGCATGACACCAGCATCACGCCGATAAAGAGATCCCGGCGCGGTCGCCAGCGCAGGGCAAGGGAGGAGCCCACAATGAGGCCAATACTCTGGCATGCCAAAATAATCCCCCACTGCGCCCGGCCAAAAGAGGTATCTGCAATCACCGGCCCGAGCACCATCATTACCCCGCTAAAAGCGGCGTTAATAATGGTGAACTGCACGACGATCGACCACACCCAGGCCCGGCTGGCGAACTCCTGCCACCCCGCTTTTAAATCCTGCAGCATGTTGCTTTGAGAAGGCCCGGCTTCAAGGGCGGTCACGCGAATCATCAGGTAGAGGGGGGCGGCGGCGGCGAACCCCAGGGCATCAATGGCAAGCCCCCAGCCCGGTCCGACGGCGCCTGTCAGAACGCCGCCCAGCGACGCGCCGATAACCGTCCCGCTGTACACCCCGAGCTGAATGAAGGCGTTGGCTTCGCGCAGGCTTTTACCGGGGACCGTCTGGGGAACGAGGGCAGAAGAGGCGGGAAGGGTGATGCCCGCGGCGGCACCGTTTACCGCGCCAAGCAGGGTCAGGCTGAGCACCGTGGCGGACCCGTCCAGCACCGACCACGCCACGACAGCCTGTGAGATGGCGGCCACCACCGACGAGGAGACGAGCACCCGGCTGCGGGAGTAGCGGTCCGCTAATACTCCGCCCAGCAGCAGAAACAGCACGTTAAAAATCGAGCGGGAGGCCACGACGATACCTAAATCAGAGGCCGAGCCGCCAATATCCAGCACCGCAAATGCCAGCGCAATGGGGGCGATACCGTTGCCCAGAACGGTGAGAAAACGTGCGGCAAAAAGATGGCGAAAGGGGGAAAAATGATAAGCACGAACGCGTTTATTATCGGTTTTCATGGTGTTAATGGCTACGGGATGAGGGGAAGTACTATAAATGACCTGAAAAGCAAAAACACCTGCCTGCGCCTCCCCTCACCGAAGCTGGCTTAACTTCGCGTTTCTGCAGGCGCCTTCTCCTCTGACTTCTGCGTGCTGCTGGCGTAGATGAACCAGAGTGCAATCCCGAGGCAGAGGACAGCGCCCAGGCGCGTCATCGAGAAGGGAATGGCGTCGTTCCCCAGCCAGCCAAAATTGTCGATCAGCATGCTCATGGTCAGCTGACCAAAAATCACCGCCACCGTGGCCACCGCCGTACCGATACGCTGCACGGCCAGCACCATGATGACGATGTACGGCACGCCAAACATCGCCCCCAGCAGCTGCCATTTGGGCACATCCAGCAGGCTGACGGCATGGCGCGGTTCAAAGAAGAAGATCAGCAGGGCGGTGATCAGCGCCCCGACGGAAAAGGTCAGGAACGCGCTTTTGAATACGCCCACCTTGCTGCCCAGCTGGCCGTTGATGGCGGCCTGAATGCTCAGCGTCGCACCGCCAATCACCGCCAGAATAATCATAATTAATGTCATCGTCTTACCCCTGTGCAACCAGAACCAGCGCGGCAATGATAAAAATCAGCGCGATGATGCGTTTAGTGTCAATTTTGCGGTGCGGCGTGCCCAGCAGGCCGTAGTGATCGATGATCAGGCTTTTAAAGACCTGGCCGGCAAGGATGCCAATCATCGTCATGGCGATACCGATGGCGGGCGTCACCACGGTGAGAATAATGACGTAGACCGGGCCGAGAACGCCGCCCAGTAGCTGCCATGAAGGCTGTGAAAAAAACGACGGGCTGTTGCGTGGGCTGAAAAAGAGCATCAGCAAAAAGGTCAGGGCGGCACCGACGCCGAACACGCTGAACGTGGCCCATAAATCACCTACCTCACCGCCGAGCGGCCCCAGTAGCCCTGCCTCGACGGACAACCCCATCCCCCCGGCAATAACCAGTAAAATCAATATCAGCTGCATAGTTACTCTTCTCCGTTTTCAAGGCGGGGAAGCGTACCCCTGAACATCCGTGAGAAAAATGCCATAATGAAAGAAACACCTGTGCAGGAAATGCATTAATGCGCGACCCCGCCACGATCAGCCTCCGCTGGCTGCAAACCTTTAAAGAGGTCTATGAATCCCAGAATTTTTCGGTGGTAGCACGCCGGGAGGGGATCTCCGCTTCGCAGGTTTCGCGGGTCATCCATCAGCTTGAGGATGCGCTCGGCCAGCAGCTTTTTTACCGCAACACGCGGGCAATTATTCCCACGGAAAGTGGGCACCTTTTTATCCGCTATGCCCGCCTGATGCTCGGCAATCTTGAGGAGGCGCGCCGGGAGCTGGACGCGCGCAAGCAGGAGCCCTCCGGTCTGCTGCGCATCAACGCCCCGGTCTTTTTCGGTCAGCGGCATATCGCGCCGGGGCTTCCCGGCCTGACGGAACGCTACCCCCGGCTCAGCATCGAGCTGACGCTGACGGATGACTATATCGATCCCCATCGGGATGCTGCCGACCTGATCTTTCGCATCGGTATGCTGACCGACTCCTCTTTTCACACCCGGGTTTTCGGGCCGCAGTTTTATCACCTCGCCGCCTCTCCGGCTTATCTGCGTAAATATGGTGCGCCCGAGGTGCCCGACGACATAACCCGGCATAAATGCCTTGTCTACCGCGGTTCGTCCGGCCCCAACCGCTGGCTGCTGCGTGCGCCTGGCGGGGCGTGGGTCCACTATCCCGTGTCGCCGCTGTTATCGTCCAATAACGCGGAAACCCTGCTGACCTCGGCGCTGGGCGGGATGGGGATGGTGCTCTTCCCGGACTGGCTTATCGGCGACCGGTTGCGCAGCGGGGAGCTGGTAAAACTGCTGCCGGACCATGAGGCCGCTATCAACACGGAACCGCAGAACATTTCGGCGATCTACCCCAATGCGCGTCATCCACCGCTGAACGTCAGGGCGGTGATTGACTACTACGTGGCGTTTTTCGGCACGCCCCTTTACTGGCAATCCGCAATGAAGGAGTAAAGAGGCGCGGGCGTTTCTAATGATTTCCTATTATTGCTCTAAGTCAGCCTGCTAATAAGAATGTAACTACGCTACTTATCTTGCAGGGTGACTCACATGTTTGTGTCATGGTGGTTAATTGTTCCTGTCATCGCCGGGGTCGCCATCCTCTTTATGATGGTTTCCCGGCTGACCAATGAGGTTGATAAACTTGAAACGGCGCTGGAGGAGAGCCGGGGGCAGCTGAAGTCTGCCAGTCAGCACGCTGAGGCGTGCAAGCTGACGAATCTGCGCATGACGGAAAATTTGCTTCAGGTGAAAGGCTACACGCAGCAGTTGGCCGGCAGCAGCGGGCCTGAACAGGAAAGGCTGCTGTATGAGATGCACTGCGCCCTTAATCTGGCGACAAACAATGTTATTCATCACCCTGATTTTATCGAACACCCTTCAGCATCAGGCGCAACCCGACCGCAGCAGCCTGGCGAAACCTTGCCGTTAATGTTTCGTTGAGAGTATGGCCTGGTGGGTTTGCACCGGTGCGACCTGTTTGCCGGGCGGCGCTTCGCTTGCCCGGCCTACAAGGGCGTGCCGGTTTGGTAGGCCGGGTAAGGCGCCGCCGCTACCCGGCGCTCTTGCTACCGCTCCCTTAGTGCCTCTTTCGCCCGGTTAAACGGCTTGATCATATAATCCATCACCGATTTCTCGCCGGTTTTGATATCCACCGTGGCAATCATCCCCGGCACAATCGAGAAGTGCCTGCCCGCTTTGTTCACCAGGTAATCCTGGCTGGTGCGGATAAACACCCGGTAGTAAAACACTTCCGGTTTGGCTTCATCCTGAATGGTGTCCGGGGAGATGGTCTCCACCACGCCATCCAGCCCGCCGTAGATGGCGTAATCGTAGGCGGTGATCTTCACCAGCGCCTTCTGGCCGGGGTGGATAAAGGCGATATCCCGCGGCGACAGGCGGGTTTCAATCAGCAGGTGATCGTCCACCGGCACAATCTCCATCACCTCGCCGTTCGGGGGAATAACGCCGCCGATGGTGGTCACCTTGATGTTCTTCACAATGCCGCGCACCGGCGAGGTCATCGTCAGGCGGGTCACCGAGTCTTCACGTCCTTTCAGGACCGCCGAGAGCATATCCACTTCGGCGTTCGATTTAGAGAGCGCCTCCCGGGCCTGAACATAGTACTGCGAGCGCAGGTCGGTGAGCTTCAGCTCAAGATCGCTCTTCTGGCGTTGCAGGCGCAGCGCCTCGACGTGGCTGGCGGCGCCGGTTTTTACCAGCCGCTGGGTGATCGCAAGCTCTTTATTCACCAGATCCAACGCCTGGCGCAGCTCGCGCCGGGAGTCTTCCAGCTGCTCGCGGCGGGAGTTGTAGAGCCGGGTTTCGGCGGCGATCAGGTCGGTCCATTTCGCCAGCTCCGGCGGAAAGATGAGGGGCAGATCGTTCACCTCCGCACGCAGACGGGCGCTGGAGGCCAGCGACGCGCGGTAGCGGGCGGCGCTTTCGCCGACGTTGGATTCAGAGCGGGTCGGGTCGAGACGCGCCAGCACCTGGCCGGCCTGCACCTGATCCCCTTCGTGAACCTTTAGTTCGGCGAGGATCCCGCCGTCGAGAGACTGCAACACCTGCTCCCGGGAGCTGGGGATCACCTTCCCGGTGCCGGTGGAAACCTCATCGAGAATGCTGAACCACGCCCACACCCCGGCAGCGACAAACAGCAGCAGGCTGAATAACACAATGCTTCTCGCCCCGGTATAGCCGCTCTCGGAGCCGAGGGCGTTATCCAGGTCATCCATCGCCGCAACGTCACGCTGATTGATTTTCATTTTTCCACTCCCGGCCATTTGCCTGCTGCGGTTGCTGCATCCGGCTGTTGCTCAGCGCCTGCGCTTTCGGTGCGTCCATCACCAGCATGCCCTCTTTCAGCACCACCACGCGCTCCACCAGCTCCAGCATCGGTACGCGGTGGGTGGCGACAATCAGCGTGCGGTGACCGAGCCACTGGCCCAGACGCTGGATAAATTCACGCTCGGTGTGCTCATCCAGCGAGGCGGTGGGTTCATCCAGCAGCACGACGTTGGGATCGCGCAGGAACATCCGCGCCAGCAAAATCGACTGGCGCTGGCCGCCGGAGAGCCCGACGCCGTTCTCCATAATCGGGTGATCCAGCCCCTTCGCCAGCTTCTGCACAAAGCTGGCCGCGCCGCACATCTCCAGCACGGCAAATATCTCCTCGTCGGTGGCCCGCGGCATCCCGAGGGTGATGTTCTCCCGCAGGGTGCCGTAAAACAGCCGCGCGTTCTGGCTCATCAGGCCGACGTTGCGGCGCACATCCGCCATGTCGAGATGGGGCAGGCTGAGGTTGTCGAGCCGCAGCTCGCCGCCCACCAGATCCATGCTGCCCACCATCGCCTGCAGCAGGGTCGATTTGCCCGCGCCGTTACGTCCCAGCACCGCCACATGTTCGCCGGGTTTGATCTCCAGCCGGTTGATGCGCAGCGCCGGGTTCTGCGCGTCGCCGCCGTAGGCGAACTGCGCCTGCTCGAAGAGGTAGTGTCCACGCAGCACGTCCTGGCGGATCGGCGTCTCTTCACGCTGGTTCTCGGTGGGCAGCTGCATAATGTTGTCCAGCCCCTCTTTGGCGGCTTTCACCTGCTGCCAGCGGGCCAGCACGCCGCACAGGGTCGCCATCGGGGCGATCATCCGCGAGGCCAGCATTGAGGCAGCCACCACCGCACCGGTGGTCATTTCGCCTTCGATCACCATCGGGGCACCCACCACAATCACCGCGGTGTAGACCAGGCTCTGAATGGTCATCCCCCAGCTGATCAGGCCCTGAGTCAGCTCCCGGGTCTTAAGGCCCGACTCGGCAGTGATCTGAATGTAGCTGTTCCACTGTTGCAGGAAGCGGTTCTCCGCCTGCATCAGCTTGATGTCCTCCAGCCCCTGCACGCTCTCCACCAGCACGGCGTTGCGCAGGGTCGCCTCGTGGGCCGACTGCTTCGCCAGCGCCGCCAGCTTTTTCTGTAGCAGCAGGCCCGGCAGCACCATCACCACTGCCGCAACCGGGGCGATCCAGGCGAGTGACGGGGCGATGATCGCCAGCACCACCACAAACAGGAAGAAGAAGGGCAGGTCGACGATGGTAGAGATGGTGGAGGAGGTGACCATCTCGCGGATCTGCTCCAGCTCACGCAGCTGGGAGATAAAGCTGCCGGTGGAGCGGGGCACCGCGCTGTTGCGCAGGCGCAGGGCGTGGCCAAACACCCGGTCCGAGACGCGCATGTCGGCGCGTTTGCCCAGCAGATCCATAATGTGAGACCGGGCGAGACGCAGGATAAAGCCGAACAGGGTGGCAATCAGCACCCCGATGGTCAGCACATAGAGGGTGGGGTAGGACTGGGCGGGGATCACCCGGTCATAGACCTGCATTGAAAAGAGAATGCCCGCCAGCGACAGCAGGTTGATGAACAGCGCCGCCAGCATGACGTAGGTATAGGGGCGCAGGTCGCGCATCACCAGCCGGTAGAGCCAGTCGGGGCGGTATCTGGAGATATAGGCATCCACCCGGCTGTCTTTCAGCGCCGCCAGCGGGCGCAGGGCCACCACCTGGCGAATGGCCGGGAGCATCTTCGCCAGCGAGATGCGGTTGGCCTGCGCCTTGCCGTCAAAGAAGCAGACATCCAGCAGATCCTCGCCGTCGAAGTGCTCAATCACCCCAATCTTGCCGTCATTAAGCTCCACCACCACCGGCAGGCGCCAGCTGTTGATGGACTCCTGGCCGTTGGTGAGCAGCTGAAAGGAGAGGCCCGCCTCGCGGGCAAGCCCGGTCAGCGCCGGGATTTTGCTTTTGCCCTGCAGCCAGGGCGCGCCCGCCACCAGCGCGCCGGGGGAGCAGGCCACCCGGTAGCGGGTGGCGACGTAGCCAAACGCCTGCGCCCAGTGCTCCAGCGCCTCTTGCGTCAGTGTCTCCTCATAAAGGATATCGTCTCGGATCATGGCTGGATCTCCACTGACTGAATGGTGTGGTTTTCAAGGCCGAAGGCATTGCGCATTCGCCCGGTGTTATAGAGGCAGTTGATCTGCAGCTGGCGAAGCTGTCCGGCGGTTTGCCACTGGGTAAAGCGGGCCTGGTAGACCTCCTGCTCGGCGTTCAGCACGTCCAGCAGGGGGCGGGAGCCCAGATCGAGATACTGCTGCTGATAGAGTTCGCGGGTACGCTGGCTGAGCGTCTCCTGGCGGGACTGGATCTGCAGGGTGCTCATCAGGCTCATCACCTGACTTTTGGACTCCAGCAGCTTTTGCCGCACGTCCAGCCGGGTGCGCTGAATATTGGACTGCGCCGCTTCCACCGCGTGGCTGGCTGCGTTGCGCCGGGCGCTTAGCCCGCCGCCCTGGTAGAGGGGCATCTCGACGTTCACCGAGACGTTGTACTGGGTCTTGTCCAGCGTATCGTGGCCGGGGTAGCGGTTGTTCATGTAGTGACGCACCTGCGGCTCCAGCGAGACGGTAGGGGTCATCTGCGCATTGGCATAATCAAGGTTCGCCTGCGCCACGTTAGCCTGCGCCCAGGAAGCCAGCACCGCGGGCACCAGCCGGTCATCCGGCTCGTTGATGTCGCAGCTGCGGGCCAGTTTTTCCGGGAAGGCGTTGCTGACCGCGTTCAGATTGCTCCAGCCGAGGTTGCTCATCAGCGTGGCGCGGGCGCTGTCGAGGTTGGCCTGATACTGCATCAGCTGCGAACGCGCCCCTTCGATACGGGCGTCGGTCTGCACCACGTCCGAGAGCGAGGTGGCCCCTTCGTCGTTACGCTGGCGCGTCAGCTTGCCGATGGCGCCGAGCGCCTCAAGCTGCTCTTCGGCGGTCTCGACCATCTGCTGCCACATCTGCACCTGCACCAGGGCGATGGCGGTATCCCGGGCGATAGTGTCGATGCTCAACAGCACGTTGGCCTGCTGTTGCACCACGCCCGCGTCTTCAGCGCGCACCTGGCTTGCCACCTTGCCAAAGTCATAGAGCATCTGGGAGAGGGAGACCACCACCGAGGGGGTAAAGCCGGTATCGCTGGAGTTATTGCTGTAGCCGTTGTCTATCCCGGCGCTGATTTGCGGATAGTATTTCGATTTAGCGACATCGACCTGCTGGATCTGTTCGTAAAGTTTGCCCACCGCTTCGCGAATGGTGGGATGCCAGTTGACGGCGCGGGTCACCGCATCGCCAAGGGTTAAGGTACCGAGGGCGGCCTGACGGGTGGGCAGGGCGACCCGTCCATCCAGAGCGGGCAGCGCCTGATTTTCATTTAATTGTCCAAAACTGATTACCGCAGGCGAATCGGCGGCAAGGACCTGTGCAGACAACAGGCAGCACCCAAGCCACCAGCAAGGTACTTTGTTCATGGCATTATCCCTAAAAAAACTGAACAACTTTATAATGTTAAGCCCGGGCGACGAGCGCCCGGGTCTTGTTATTAGCGCTAACCGGTGATGATGTGATTCTGGTTAACCAGCTCCTCATAAGTTGTCTGAACGTTATCCAGTGTTACCAGTGTAGTATTCGTGTAAATATTTGCCGCTCCGTCCCGGTCGACGGAGATCACGGTATTGCCATTACTATTTGTGACGTGCAAATAGTTACCGAGCGTCGCGCTACTTCCGTTCCAGCCCACCAGCAGATCGCTGATATCGATCTTGTCTCCCTGCGCCAGTGAGAAGTTGGTCCAGTGGTCGTTACCGCCGTTGCCTGCCGTCCCGTTCCCCGCCGTGTTGTTCAGCACTTCGTAAATCAGCGTGTCGCCATAGGCGCTACCGGTAAAGGTATCGTTATGCTCCGTGCTGACGAACTTCGGTGCCATGTTGATGGTGAGGGTGGCGGTGTCGGTCGTGCCGTTATCGCCGGTCAGTTTGTAGGTAAAGGTCTCCTTCGTGGTCATTGAGGCCAGCGAGACGCCGCTGTTCAGGGTGTAGGTGTAGTGACCATCCACTCCGATGTTCAGCACGCCGTAATGCCCCTGAATGTTGGCGGTGGCGTTGGCCGTGGTGTACGGATCGAGGGTAGTGGTGGTGACGTTATAGCCGGTGATGCTCAGACGGCTGTCTACCGAGTGCAGCTGATCCAGCACGCCGCCGGAATCCGTCCCGTCGAAGATATTGCCGGTGACGGTGTGGCCCGCGGTGGTGAGCTCATTGTTCAGGTAGACGGTGGTACCGGTGACATAAGGCGTGATGGAGATCTGGCCTACTCCCAGCGGCCCCATGGAGCCGGTATAGCTCAGGGTGTAGGTCCCGGCGTCCAGATCCAGACCGGTGACGTTAATGGTCGCCACGCCACCCAGCAGCAGGCCGCCATTGAATGAACCGCTTCTGGTAACCCCTCCCCCGGTAATGGTCCAGTTTACGTTCAGCCCGCCCAGCGACAGCAGGGAGGCGACGTTAAAGTGGAGCACAACGTCATGCAGGGCGGTGTTGGCGTCCACCACAAACGTGCCGCTGCCCCGGCCGGTGGTGGATGCCAGCAGAGCGGCATTCCACGTCGCGTTACCCACCGTGTCATCGCGGTAGGCGGCAACCTGCGGGGTAGTATCCACCACCAGCTCGCGGCTGACGTCGTTCACCGCATCCAGCGCCACCGGTGTCGGGGTGATGTTCAGGGAGGCGGTGTCCTTATCGCCATTCGGTGCCGTCACGGTGTAAATGAAGCTGTCCGGGGTGCTGATTTGGTCGGCGCCCACCCCGGCGCGCAGGGTATAGGTATATTTGCCCTGGGCGTCGATCAGCAGCGTGCCGTACTCTCCCTCGATGCGGGTGGTGCCGGTGGCGTTCACGTTAACGCCGTTCACCTGGGTGACAAGCGTGCCCGCAGGCGCGATGTCACTTTGCAGCACGTCGCCGGTGGTGCTGGCGGTGGTGCTGGTGACGGCATAAACGTGGTCCTCAAGCACGTTCAGACGGTAGCCGGTCAGGGCGGTGACCCCCGAGACGGTGTTCATCAGGAAGATGTAATCCCCTGCCGGCAGGGTCAGGGTCAGCGGTGCCGAGGTGCCACCCAGCAGCGGCGCGCGCAGCCAGCCTGCCTCGGTGCGTACCCGCTCGTAGCTCTGGGTTGCCGGGTTGAACTTGTAGATATAGAGGTCAAACACCGAAGCCAGGGCCACCCCGCCGACGCTACTCTGGATGGTCATGGTGCGGGTGGTACCCTCCGCCACGCTGTACTTCATGGTCTCGCTACGATCGTCCAGCAGGTTGAGGTTCAGCACGTTGCCGAGGTTAACCCCCACCACGGTAAAGCCGCCCTGGCTTGACGGGCCGTAGTCGATGGACTGTACCTGCGTGCCGAAGGTCAGGGAGGCGGTGTCGTCCACCGCCGTCACGCTGTTGCGCACCGTGTTCTCACCCAGGGTAATCACCAGGCGGGCGTCGTCCGTGGCCCCTTTGCCGGCGATGTTATAGATGAAGGTGTCGGTCCGGCCCAGCACCGAGGCGCTGGTGTTGGTCAGGGTGTAGGTGTAGCTCCCGTCGGTGTGCAGGGTCAGGGTGCCGTACAGCCCGTTGATGGTGGTGCCCGCCGCCCCTGCCGCCACGTTGACGGTGACGCCGTTGGCGTTGGTCACGCTGGTCACCACCGTGCCGTTTGGCGCGCTGTCGCTGCCGCTCACCGGATCGATATCGGTGATGACGTTACCGTTTTGCACCAGCGTGCCGGACAGGGTACCAGCCGTGGTCTGGGTGACGTCCACGTCCAGGCTGGTGTATGACCCGGTTGCCAGCAGGTTGGTGTTGTAGCTCAGCACACGATACTGCCCGCCCGGCAGACCGGCCAGGTTCAGGGTCACGCCGCTGGCACCCAGGGTCAGCAGGTTGGCGAACTGCGGCAGGCCAGTATCCACTTCGGTGGTCCAGGAGCTGCCGTTCCAGCGCTGCACAATGATCTCCAGGGTGTTAAGCAGGGAGAGCACGATACCCGTGGCGCTGGCGTTGATCTCCATATCTGCGCTACCGCCGGTCGGTACGGTGAAGGTCACCTGGGCGGAATTCTCCCCCAGCAGCGACAGCACGTTGCCGACGCCGCCCACCAGCTGCACGCCGTAGTCGCTGTACTGGGCGGTGCTGGTGGTGGCGTTGGTGGTCAGGGCCAGCCCTACCACGTTGTCACTCGCGGACAGCGGCAGGTTTGGCGCAATCACCGTACCGGTGGCGGAGGTGTTGCCCGCCGCATCGGTGGCGGAAAGGGTGATTCGCTCCCCTTCGGACTGTCTGTCGAGGAAGGTGTAGCTCCAGTTGCCCTGGGCGTTAGCGGTGGTGGTCACCACGCTGTTATCGCTCAGCAGCAGGGTGATGGTGCTCCCCGCTTCGGCGGTCCCGCTCAGAACGCTGCCGTCGGCGTTAAAGGTTCCCTGCGGCGTGCCCGGGGCGACGGTATCCACGACAATCGAGCTCAGCGGCGTCACCGGGCTGGTGCCAACCGCATTGCCTGCGGTGGCGGTAAAGGCGTGAGGGCCATTACCCAGCGGCACGGTTGGGGTGTATGTCCAGACCCCGGCGCTGTTGGTGGTCACCGTGGCTAACAACACATTGTTGTCATACAGGGTGATGGTGGAGAGCGGCTGCGCGGTCCCGGTCAGCGTTGGGGTGGTATCGTCGGTGCGCTGCCCGTTGAGCAGATTGCCAATGATGCTGCCCACGTTGTCGTTGACGCTGGTGATGACTGGCGGATTCGGGATCACCGAGTACGGCACCCGCAGATCCACCGTCTGCCCCACGTTACCGGCCCGGTCGGTGGCGAAGAGGTGCAGCAGTTCGGCGTTCACCTGCGGCGTGGAGAGCGCGATGCTGAAGCGCCCGGACGCGTCGGCTACGCCGGTGCCCAACACGGTCACGTTGTCGGTGCCGAGAATGGTGACGGTGCTGCCCGCCTCGGCGGTGCCGTTAATCCGGCCCCCGCTCTCCAGTACAGTCAAGCCGCCCGGTGCCCCTGGGGCGATAGTGTCGACGGTGATGGCGGTGACCGGCGATGCTGCGCTGAGGTTGCCCGCCGCATCGGTGGCGGTGGCAGTAAAGTTATGTACTCCGTTGGTGAGGGCGGTGGTGGTCTGCGCCAGCGTCCACTGGCCCTGGGCGTTGGCCGTCACCTCGCCTACCAGCGTGGTGCCGTCGTAGATGCGCACTATTGCGCCCGCTTCGGCGGTGCCGTTGAGGGTTGGACGGGTGTCATTGGTCGGATTGCCGTTGATCACCGGGCCCTGGATCGAGCCGACGTCATCCACTACCGAGGTAATGACAGGCGCAGCCGGGGCGGTGGCATCGACATTCACGGTAAAGCCCGCGGTCGGCAGGCTGACGTTGCCCACCGCGTCGGTGGCGGTCACCGTCAGGGTGTGCAGGCCATCCGCCAGCGGGGTAGTTGGAGTAAAGCTCCAGGCGCTGTTGGCATCGGCCACCACGCTGCCGAGCAGCAGGGTGCCGTCGTAGATGCTCACCGTCGCGCCCGCTTCCGCGGTGCCGCTGAGGGTCGGTCTCGCATCGTTGGTCAGCTGGCCGCTGGTGAGGGTTGTCACCGCACCGACATCATCCACCACTGAGACCAGCACCGGCACCGCTGGCGGCTGGGTATCTACCGTCAGGCTGAAGGTATTGGACGGATCGCTGACGTTGCCCGCCGCATCCGTCGCCAACGCTGTAAAGTTGTGCGTGGCGTTGGTGAGCGGGGTGGTCAGGGCAATCGACCAGTTGCCGCTGGCATCCGCGGTGGCGGTGCCCAGCAGGATATCGCCTTCAAACACCTGCACCCGGGCGTTCGCTTCGCTGGTCCCGGTGAGCACCGGCAGGGTGTCATCGGTGCGCTGCCCGCTGGGGAGTGCCCCGGTTATGCTGCCGACATCATCCTGGGCCAGGGCGATCACCGGTGCGAGCGGTTTGACGGTATCGACAATCACCGTGAACCCCGCCGAGGCTTCGCTGAGGTTGCCTGCCGCGTCGGTGGCGCTGGCGGTGAAGGTGTGGCTGCCGTTACCGAGCGCCGTGGCCGGGGTAAAGCTCCACTCCCCGGCGGCGCTGGCCTGTACGGTGCCAAGGGCCACGCCGTTGTCATAGATCGTCACCGTGGCGCTGGCGGCCGCCTGGCCGGACAGGGTTGGGGTCGGATCGTCGGTCACCTGGCCCGAAACGGTGAGCGGCGTCTGGATGCTGCCCACGTTATCGGCGGCGGCCAGGATGGTCGGTGCCGCCGGGGCGGTGGTGTCTACCGTCAGGGTAAAGGCTGCGCTTGCAGGACCGGTGTTCCCCGCCGGATCGGTGGCGGTGAAGGTGACGCTACGCAGCCCCTCGGCGAGGGCGGTGTCAGGGGTAAAGGTCCAGTTGCCCGCGGCGTTAACCACCGCGGTGCCGACCGCTTCTCCATCCACAAGGATAGTGACAATCGAGCCCGCTTCGCCGGTGCCGTTAAAGGTTGGGCGGGTATCGTTGGTGATGCCGCCGTTGTTCACCGTGCCGGTAAGGGTCCCGACGTCATCCACCACGTTTGCCAGCACCGGTGCCAGCGGCGCGACGGTATCGACATTCAGGGAGAAGGCTGGAGAGGTGCCCGAGACGTTGCCTGCGGCATCGGTGGCGCTGACGCGCAGCTCGTGCGGCCCCTGGGCCAGGTCGGTGTCCGGGGTAAAGCGCCAGTTGCCGCTGCCGTCCACCAGCGCGGTGCCGATCTGCTGGCCGTTATCCAGAATGCGCACGGTGCTGCCCGCCACGCCGGTCCCGGTCAGTTCCGGACGCGCGTCATTGGTGATCTGGCCGCTGACCAGTACGCCGGTGTTGCCCGCCACGTCGTCATTAACGCTGACCAGGACTGGCGTCGCCGGTGGCGTGATGTCCACGGTCAGGGTATAGGCCCCGGACGCTACGCTGACGTTGCCCGCCAGGTCGGTGGCGATGGCGGTAAAGCTGTGTTGGCCCTCCGGCAGCACCACCGTCGGAGTGAAGCTCCAGATCCCGCTGGCATTGGCGACCACGGTGCCGAGCAGGCGAGTGCCTTCATAGAGGGAGACGCTGCTGCCCGCTTCCGCGGTGCCCGTCAGGGTCGGGGTGTTGTCGTTGGTGCTGCCGCCGCTGACCACGTTGCCGGTCACCGGCCCGACGTCATCATTCGCCCCGGTAATAACCGGTGGTGTCACCACCGTATCTACCACCAGTGAGAACGGTGCCGACGGCTGGCTCTGGTTGCCCGCCGGATCGGTGGCGGTGAGGAGCAGGGTATAGGTGCCATCCGCCAGCGGCTCGGCGGGGGTGAAGCTCCAGGCTCCGGTTGCGCTCACCGGTACGGTGCCGAGCACGGTATCACCGGCATAAATGGTGATCACATCCCCCGGTGTCGCCGTGCCGTTCAGGGTTGGCTGGTTGTCGTTGGTCGGGGTACCGCTAACCACTGAACCGGTGACGGTGCCGACGTTATCCACCAGCGTGCCCAGAGCAGGTGCCGCAGGCGGGGTGAGATCGATGTTCACCGTCGCCTCTGGCGACTGGCCGCTGGTCTGGCCGTCGACGGTGGCGGTGACGCTGAAGCTATGGCTGCCTTCACTCAAGGCGGTGGCAACCGGCAACGACCAGGCCCCGGTGGTGGCGTCAGCGGTGACGGTGCCCAGCGGCGTGGTACTGCCGTCGAGATAAACGGTCACCACGCTGCCCGGGATCGCCGTGCCGGTAAGGGTTGGCGTAGCGTCGTTGGAGCTGAGGCCCTTGACGTTGATGCTGCCGCCGGTGCCGTTGTCATCCACGATGGCGTCGATAACCGGCACGTCCGGCAGCGCTGGCGTGGCTGGAACGTCATACGATCCCGGCAGGCTGGTGTTGCCCGCCACGTCGCTGGCGGTCAGGCTCAGGGTGACCGCGTCGCTTTGCGGCGGGGTCAGGGCGACGGAGAACTGACCCTGGGCGTTGGTGACCCCGGTGCCCAGCACCACGTTGCCCGGGCCGGTCACCGTAATGATGGAACCCGCTTCGGCGGTACCGGTCAGCGGCGTACCGCCGGAGACAATCCCGGTCACCACCGGCGCACCCGGCGCCTGGGTATCAACGATCAGGTTAACCGGCGTGCTTTCGCTGGTGTTGCCCGCCGCGTCCCGCGCCACCACGGTAAAGGTGTGCGGGGCATCGGAGAGCGGGGTGCCGTCAGGGATCGGCAGCGTCCACTGGCCCTGGGCGTCGGTCTGCACCTCGCCCAGCGGTTGTCCGTCAACAGAGACGGTGATGGTGCTGAGCGGCTCCCCGGTCCCGCTCAGGGTCGGGGTGCTGCTGTTGGCGTAGAGCTGGCCGCCCGCCAGGGTGCTGTCGGAGATCGCCAGCAGCTGCGGGATGGCAGGAGGGAGGGTGTCAATGGTGAAGGCGAAGTCGCTCCCCGCCGCGCTGACGTTCCCGGCAACATCCACCGCCGCCACGGTCAGGGTGGTGGGGCCATCTCGCAGTTCCGACGTGGTGATGCTCCAGATGCCGTCAGTGACCTGGCCGCGTCCCACCTCAATGCCGTTGCTGTAGAGAATCACCGTGGTGCCGTTCTCTCCGGTACCGGTGACGGTTGGGGTATTGTCGTTGCTGCTGCCCCCCGCCGTAATGTTGCCGGTGACCGGACCGACGTTGTCGTCCACGATGCCGATAGTTGGGATCGCTGGCACGACGCTGTCAACGGTGACGGTCATGCTGCCCGATACCGGCGATGCGTTGCCCGCCGGGTCGGTGGCGGTCAGGGTGAAGCTGTGGCTGCCCTCCGTCAGCGGCAGGTCCGGACGCCACGTCCAGTTGCCGTTGATGTCGACCACCACTTCGCCCACCGGATTGTTTCCGTTGAGGGTCTCGTCATAGATGGTGATGATGTCGTCCGGCGTGCCTGTGCCGCTCAGCACCGGACGGGTATCGTTGGTGGCGCCGTTGTTGGCTACCGGGCCGGTGATATCGCTGACGTTATCCGTCACCACCGGCAGCGCTGGCGTCTCTGGCGCTTCGGTATCGATGGTGATGCTTACCGGCTGGGATGGCGCACTCTCGTTGCCCGCGCCGTCGCTGTTGGTCACGGTCAGGCTCAGATCGTAGGTGCCGTTAGGCAGATCCGCAGGCGGCGTCCAGGTCCAGGTCCCGTCCGGCTGCACGGTGGTTTCACCGATAGGGGTGGTACCATTATAGATGGTGACGAGATCCCCCTCATTCCCGGTCCCGCTCAGGGTTGGGGTGGTATCACGGGTGCTGCCCCCACCGGTAAGCGGGGTCTCGCCGCTGCCGTCCGGGTTGACGGTGATAGCCGGAATCTCCGGCGTGGCAGGCGGCACGTTATCCACCACCAGGTTAAAGGTGCCGGAGGTGGCGATGTTGCCCGCCGCATCGCTCACCGTGGCGGTCAGGGCGTGGGTGCCGTTCCCCAGCGGCGTAGTGAGCTGTACGCTCCATGCCCCCGTCGCGCTGGTGGTGGCGGTGCCCAGCAGGGTGGTGCCGTCATAGAGGTTAATCTGCGCGTTCGCCGGACCCGTTCCGCGGATCAGCGGCAGATTCTCATCGGTCGGCTGGTCGCTGAGCACGTCGCCGGTGACGCTGCCGGTGTTGTCCACGGCCAGGGTGATGACCGGGGCGGCTGGCGGTACGGTATCGATAGTGATGTTAAAGGCGGCGGACGGTTCACCGGTGTTCCCGGCGGCATCGGTCGCCACCACGGTGATGACGCGCAGTCCTTCGCCCAGCGCCTCCGGCGGCGTGAAGGTCCATTCGCCCCCCGCGCCCACCTGGACAGTGCCCACTTCCTCGCCGTCCACCCGAATGCTGAGGGTGGTGCCCGCCTCCCCGGTCCCGCTCAGGGTTGGCTGGTTGTCGTTGGTGGCGCCGTTATTGCTGATGGCAACCGGGCTGCCGGAGAGATCGTTGATCGCCTGGGTAATGACCGGGGCGTCCGGGGCGGTGGCATCCACTACGATGCTCCAGCTGTTGGACGGCGCGCTGTTGTTGCCCGCGGCGTCCGCCGACTGCGCGGTCAGAACGTGACCGCCATCAGGCAGCGGTGCCGTCAGCTGGATCTCCCAGGTTCCCTCTGCGCTGACCTGGGTGGTGCCAACCAGATCCGTGCCGCTGTAGAGCAGGATAGTGGCGTTGGCAACGCCGGTGCCGCGCACCAGTGGCGTGTTGTCATTGGTGGTCTGCCCGTCGTTGATGGTGCCGGTATACGCACTCACGTTGTCCACCACGTCGGTGATCGCCGGAACGGCAGGCGGCGTGGTGTCCGGAGCGACGATCTGGCCTTCCGCGCCGGTGTTCCCGGCCCGGTCGGTTGCCGTTACCGTCAGCAGTTCCCCATTCTGTTTTGGCGTGGTGAGGGTAAGGGAGAAGTTGCCGGTCTCGTCAACGACCCCGGTGCCAATCACCGTGTCTCCATCGCGCACGGTGATGGTGCTGCCCGCTTCGCCCTGGCCGGTGAGGGTATTGCCGTTGTTGAGCACGGTGAAGCTGCCCGGCGCGCCCGGGGCGATAGTGTCAACGGTGATCGACGTAACCGGTGACCTCGCGCTGAGGTTGCCCGCAGTGTCGGTGGCGGTGGCGGTGAAGTTATGCACCCCGTCGATGAGAGCGGTGGTGGTCTGCGCCAGGGTCCACTGGCCCTCGGCGTTAGCGATCGTCTCGCCCACCAGGGTGTCGCCGTCGTAAATACGCACGATGGCCCCCGCTTCGGCGGTGCCGTTGAGGGTCGGACGGGTATCGTTGGTCGGGTTGCCGTTGAGAACAGGCCCCTGTACCGAACCGATGTCATCCACAACCGAGACGATGGCAGGCGCTGGCGGCGCGATGGTATCCACGTTGATCACAAATCCGCTGGTCGGCGGGCTGACGTTGCCCGCCGCGTCGGTGGCGGTCACCGTCAGGGTGTGCAGACCGTCGCCCAGTGGGCTCTGCGGGGTAAAGATCCAGGCGTTGTCGGCCCCGACGAGCGCCGTGCCCAGCAGGGTGGCGCCGTCGTAAATGTTCACCGTGGTGCCCGCCTCTGCCGTGCCGCGCAGCGTCGGGTTCGCATCGTTGGTCAGCTGGGCGTTGTCGAGGATGCCTCCGGCGCCGACATCATCAGTGACCGAAACCAGTACCGGCGCCGCTGGCGGCTGGGTATCGACGGTCAGGGTGAAGGCGGCGGATGGATCGCTGGCGTTGCCCGCGGCATCAATGGCTACCGCCCTGAAGCTGTGCTGAGCATCGCTGAGCGGCTCGGTGAGCGTGGCCGTCCAGTTTCCTTGCGCATCCGCCACGCCAACGCCCACCAGGGTTTCGCCTTCAAAGATCTGTATCCGGGCATTCGGCTCGCTGGTGCCGGTGAGCACCGGCAGGGTGTCGTTGGTGCTGCTTCCGCTGGCGAGCGCGCCGGTGCCCGGGGCGACGTCATCCTGGGCCAGGGCGATCACCGGGGCTACCGGTTTAAGGGTATCGACAATCAGGGTGAAGCCCGGCGAGAGCTCGCTGACGTTGCCCGCCGCGTCGGTGGCGCGGGTGGTAAAGGTATGGCTGCCGTTGTTGAGCGCCTGGTCTGGGGTGTATGTCCAGTCACCCGCTTCGTTGGCCTGCACGGTATCGATCAGGGCGCCGTTGTCATAAATATCCACCGTGGCATTGGCTTCAGCCCTGCCGCTCAGGGTCGGGGTGGTGTCGTCGGTGGTCTGGCCGGAGGTGGTGATCGGGTTCTGGATCGTCCCGACGTTATCGCTGATGGCGGTGAGGGTCGGCGCCGTTGGCGCCTGGGTATCCACCGTCAGAACAAACGGCTCGCTGGCATCCCCGGTATTTCCGGCGACGTCAGTGGCGGTAAAGCGAATGCTGCGGGTGCCCTCTTCCAGGGGCTGATCGGGCGTGAAAGTCCAGCTGCCCGCGGCGTTAACCACCGCGGTGCCGATCTCCCGATCGTCAACAAGGATACGGATCGTGGCACCCACTTCGCCGCTGCCGGTAAAGGTTGGACGGGTGTCGTTGGTGGTATCGCCGCTTGCCAGCGTGCTGGTGGCCGCGCCGACATCATCCACTACGGTGATCACCACTGGCGCCAGCGGGGCGGCGGTATCCACGTTCAGCGTGAAGGCTGGTGAGGTGCCCGAGAGGTTGCCTGCGGCATCGGTGGCGCTGACGCGCAGATCGTGCGAGCCCGGTGTCAGATCGGTCCCAGGGATAAAGCTCCAGTTGCCGCTTTCGCTGACTAAGGCGGTGCCGATCTCCACGCCGTTATCGAGAATATGCACGGTGCTGCCCGCCACGCCGGTCCCGGTCAGTTCCGGGCGGGTGTCGTTGGTGACCTGGCCGTTGGTCAGCGGCCCGGTGCTGCCCTCCACATCATCGTTGACGCTGACAATGACCGGGGTGGCCGGTGGGGTCATGTCCACGAACAGCGTGTAAGCACCGGATTCCGGGCTGACGTTACCCGCGCTGTCGGTAGCCACTGCGGTAAAGCTGTGCTGACCTTCCGCCAGCACGCGGGTGGGGGTGAAGCTCCAGGCGCCCGTGGCGCTGGCGGTGACGGTACCCAGCAGCGTAATGCCATCGTAGATCGCCACGCTGCTGCCCGCCTCCGCGGTGCCCGAGAGGGTAGGGGTGTTGTCGTTGGTGCTGCCGCCGTTAGCCACGTTGCCGCTGGCCGGATCGACGTTGTCGTTAGCGCCGGTGATAAGCACTTCGCCCGCGCTGGTATCCACCACCAGCGTGAACGGTGCCGAGCGCGGACTTTCGTTGCCCGCCGGATCGGTGGCGGTCAGGGTCAGGCTGTAGGTGTCATCATCCAGCGGCTGGGCGAGGGTAATGCTCCAGGCCCCGGTGTTGCCCACCGTTGCCGTACCGAGCACGGTGTCGCCTGCATAGAGGGTAATGACGTCGCCCGGCGTCGCTGTGCCGTTAAAGGTCGGCAGATCATCGTTAGTCGGTCTGCCGCTGACGATGGCGCCCGAAACCGGGCCCACGTCGTCCACCACGCTACCGAACGCCGGGGCGGATGGCGGGGTGATATCGATATTGACCGTCGCCTCCGGCGACAGGCCGCTGGTCTGGCCGTCAACGGTGGCGGTGACGCTGAAGCTATGGCTGCCCTCATCCAGGGCAGTTTCAATCGGGAACGACCAGGCGCCGGTGGTGGCGTCGGCGGTGACGGTGCCCAGCGGCGTGGTGCTGCCGTCGAGATAGAGTGTCACCTCGCTGCCCGGGATGGCGGTGCCGGTGAGGGTCGGGGTGGTGTCGTTGGAGCTGCCGCCTTTAACGTTGCCGCCGGTACCGTTGTCATCAACAATCTCGTTGATGACCGGCACCTCCGGCAGCGCTGGCGTAGCCGGAACGTCATACGATCCCGGCAGGCTGGTGTTGCCCGCCACGTCGCTGGCGGTCAGGTTCAGGGTGACCGCGTCGCTTTGCGGCGGGGTCAGGGCGACGGAGAACTGCCCCTGGGCGTTGGTGACCCCGGTGCCCAGCACCACGTTGCCCGGGCCGGTCACCGTAATAATGGAACCCGCTTCGGCAGTGCCAGTCAGCGGCGTACCGCCGGAGACAATTCCGGTCACCACCGGCACGCCCGGTGCCTGGGTATCAACGATCAGGTTAACCGGCGTGCTTTCGCTGGTGTTACCCGCCGCGTCGCGCGCCACCACGGTGATGGTATGGCTGGCATCGCTCAGCGTGGTGCCCTCGGGCAGCGGCAACGTCCATTGGCCATCGGCATTGGTCTGCACTTCGCCTACGGCGTTGCCGTCGATAACGACGGTGATGGTGCTGAGTGGTTCACCGCTGCCGCTCAGGGTCGGAGTGGCGTTGTTCACATAAAGCTGGCCACCGGCCAGGGTGCTTTCAGAGATCGCAAGCAGCTGTGGGTTACCTGGCGGTTGGGTGTCGATGGTGAAGGCAAAATCGTTGCCCGCGCCGCTGACGTTCCCGGCAGCATCCACCGCCGCCACGGTCAGGGTAGTCGGGCCATCTCGCAGTTCCGGAGTGGTGATGCTCCAGCTGCCGTCAGTGACCAGGCTGCGTCCGACCTCCACGCCGTTGCTGTAAAGGATCACGGTGGTGCCGTTTTCGCCGGTACCGGTGACGGTCGGGGTATTGTCGTTGCTGCTGCCGCCCGCCGGGAGGTTGTCATCCACGCTGCTGATAACCGGGATCGCCGGTACCTCGCTGTCGACAGTCACGGTGATGGTGTTTGAGATCGCCGAGACGTTACCCGCCTCGTCGGTGGCGGTCACGGTAAAGCTGTGCTGCCCCTGGGCCAGCTCGTCATCAGGTCGCCAGCTCCAGTTGCCGTTGATGTCGACCACCGCTTCGCCCACCTTGACGTTGCCCGTGGCGGTCTGGTCGTAGATGCTGATGGTGTCATCTGGCGTGCCCGTGCCGCTCAGTACCGGACGGGTATCGTTAGTGGCGCCGTTGTTGCCAACCGGGCCGGTAATTTCACTGACGTTATCGGTAATTACCGGGGCGGCAGGCTGATCCGGCGCGTCGGTATCGATGGTAATGCTCACCGGCTGCGACGGGGCGCTCTCGTTGCCCGCGCCATCTTTGTTGGTCACGGTCAGGCTGAGATCGTAGGTGCCGTTAGGCAGTCCTTCTGGCGGGGTCCAGCTCCAGCTCCCGTCTGGCTGGACGGTGGTTTCGCCGATTTTGGTAGTGCCGTCGTAGATGGTGACGATGTCGCCTTCCGTACCGGTACCGCTCAGGGTTGGGGTGGTGTCGCGGGTGCTGCCGCCGGAGGTGAGGATCGCTTCCTCGCCGCCGTCAGGATTGACGGTGATCTCCGGTAGCGCCGGAGTGTCTGGCGCGAGGGTATCCACCACCAGGTTAAAGCTCTCCGAGGTGGCGGTGTTGCCCAGCGCATCGCTGACGGTGGCGGTAATGGTGTGAGTGCCATTCCCCAGCGGGACGGTCACTTGCAGGCTCCATTCGCCCTGCGCATTGGTGGTGGTGGTGCCCAGCAGAGTGGTGCCTTCATAGAGGGCGATCTGCGCGTTCGCCGGGCCGGTGCCGTAGAACACCGGACGGGTTTCGTCGGTGGGCACGTTGTTGCCCACATCACCCTGCACGCTGCCGGTGTTATCTGCCACCCGGGTAATGACCGGGGCGGCGGGGGCGGTGGTATCAACGGTCAGCGTAAAGGCGTCGGAGGCGGCGCTGTTATTCCCGGCGGTATCTTTCGCCACCACCGTGATGGCGTGCTCCCCATCCTCAAGCGCCGTCGCCGGGGTGAAGTTCCACTCGCCGCCGCTGCCCACCTGCGCGGTGCCCACCTCCACGCCATCCACCAGAATAGTGATGGTCGACCCGGCTTCACCGGTGCCGTAGAGGGTAGGGCGGTTGTCGTTGGTGGCGCTGTTGTTATTAATCACGCCAGCGGAGTCAGGCAGATCGTTGATCACCTGGACGATGGCAGGCGTACCCGGCGCGGTGGCATCGAGAATAATGCTCCAGGTGTTGGACGGGCCGCTGCGGTTGCCTTCACTGTCCACCGCTTCCGCCCGCAGGACGTAGCCGCCGTCCGCACCCAGCTCTGTTTGCGCTGACCAGTTGCCGTCCGCATTCACTACGGCAGAACCGACCACAACGTCGCCGCTTAAGATGTAAATGGTGCTCCCTGGTTCCCCGGTGCCGGTGATAACCGGACGGGTGTCGTTGGTGATCTGACCCTCGAGAACCAGGCCAGTGACATCATCCACGTCATCAACCACGCTGTTGATAATCGGCGCCTCGGGCGGGGTAACGTCCGGGGCGGCAACGGTGCCCTGCGGCCCGGTATTGCCCGCGGCATCGGTGGCGGTAACCGCCAGTGCCTCACCGTTGAGCCTTGGGGTGCTGAGAAGAATATTGAAGTTGCCGTCAGCGTCCGCCACCCCTCTGCCGATCACGTCGTCGCCATCGCGGATGGTGACGGTGCTGCCCGCCTCCGCCTTACCGGTAACGGTGGCGCCATTCAGGGAGATTTGCAGATCGGTTGGCGCGTCAGGCGGGGTGACATCCCCCACCACCGCAGTGGCGGGCTGGCTCTGGTTCCCGGCGGCATCGGAGGCCACCACGTTGAGGGTATCGCCTTCGTTTTGCGCCTCGTCGAGGGGGATCGTGAAGTCGCCGTTGGCATCGGCAGTGCCGCGGCCAATTTCGTCCCCGGCACCGTTGGTGATGATGATGTTACTGCCCGGCTCGGCGGTACCGACGACCTCGGTGCCGCCCGGGATCAGGCTAATGGTTGGCTGGTCCGGTGGCGTACGGTCGATGGTAAAAGCAAACGGCTCGGAGGGGGCGCTGGTGTTGCCCGTGAGATCCGTTTCCGTCAGGGTGAGGGAGTGTGGCCCGTCGGCAAGGGGCGTCTCCGGAGTAAAGCTCCAGGTGCCGTCTGCGCCGACAACGGTCTCGCCTACGAGCTGGCCGTTATCATAAATCCGGATGGTGCTGCCCGCCTCACCGCTGCCGTTCAGGGAAGGGCGGTTGGCGTCAGTGGTCTGCCCGGCGGCAATGACTCCCTGTATCGTGCCGGTGGTGTCATTCACCGTCACGCCGGATGGCGCATTCGGCGCGACGGTATCCACGGTAAAGCTGAAGGCCGGGGAGGCCGGTCCGGTGTTACCCGCGCCGTCGGTGGCCCGGGTGGTGATCTGATGCGCCCCTTCGCCCAGCGCGCTGGCCGGGGTAAAGGTCCAGCTACCCTCGCTGTTGACCTGCGTGGTGCCGATGGCGTTGCCGTTGTCGTAAATCGTGATAGTGGCACCGGGTTCGCCGCTGCCGCTAAAGGTAGGGCGGGCGTCATCGGTGGTCTGGCCGCTGGTGAGCGACCCGGTTACGTTGCCCACGTCATCGACCACGCTGGCGACAACTGGCGCTGCGGGTGGGGTGGTATCTGCGGCGGTCACCGGGGTGCCCGGGCCGACGTTGCCTGCGCCGTCGGTTGGCGTGACGGTCAGGGTTTCCCCGTTGGTATAAGGCTTGCCGAGATCGACGGTGAATTCGCCGTTGCCGTTGGCCTGGCCCCGACCGATGACGTTGCCGTTGGCATCGGTAACGGTGAGGGTGCTGTTGGGTTCGGCGCTCCCGCTAAGCTGGGTGCCATCTGCTGAGAATCGGAGGTTGGCGGGTGCGCCCGGCGGGGTGGTGTCGTTCGGGCTGCCCGGGAGGTTGGGGCTCCCGCCGTTGTCGCTGCCACCGCCGTTATCAATGCCGCCGTCACCGTCGCCATTACTTCCGCCACCACCACCACCACCACCGCCGCCACCGCCACCAGCGGCCAGCGCAATGCCCCCTGCGACCGCCACTCCGCCCAGCGCCCACGGCCAGATCGCCGCTTCGCCCGCGGACGCGGTTGTGGTTCCTGCCAGCAGGGCATCAATGGAGGCTATCGACTGATATTGCTCTGCTGCCATCGGGTCTGCAATCCACCACAGCGCACCGTTGTCCTCTTCCAGTACCAGCTGGCTGATACCGTTATCGCCGCTGACGAAGAAGTTTTTGACGGTAATGGTTTCGCCGTCGGTCAGCTTAACGATCAGGTCATTCCCGCTGCGGTTGTACTCGAGAATGTCAGCCCGTTCAGCGTTGATTTTTACAATGGAGGAATCATTCAGCGTCACCTGAGACCCGTCTGTTACTGATTCGACGTGCGTCAGTTTGGAGATGACAGTGATTTTACTCATGTGTATTACTCCCGGCAGAGTGCAGAGAAACGGCGTCTATTTTTCGCCATTTCTTTTCAGCAGATTAAGCGCCACCCAAAGGGATATTGTTTATTTAAAACAATGACCCTGGGTAATTATGTGAAAGTGATTAAAAGCTGCCGATATAGAGATGGTGGCAGCGACATTTAGCCTTTGATACTCAAGAAATAATGCGATTGGGAATATGTTTTCAGCGGTAAAATCCTTGTCTTTAATAATGGTAAGAATTTGTGATTGACTGAATTTGATATAGCCAGAAAGTACCAGAAGTGCAAATTAAGCGTGAGTTAATAAATGGTTAGTCATATTTAAAATATTGCGCTGTGCAGTGTGAAAATGGCGGTGGCAGGCGTGGCGCGGCTTGCAGGTGTCTGCTGAGCGAGGCGTGTGTAGAGATTTTTGTTTTTAATTTAATGAGATAGCGGCATTTGGTGAGGGGGAGGTATTTTATGAGGGTATTTTAGTGTGGCTGTATAAATATTTAAATGGGAGTGAAGTTGATATTGAATATGATATATTTGAGAAGGATTTTAATATTGCCGAATCTGGGTTGAATTAATAAAGAGTTGTGCTATTTAGATGGGCGTATAAGTTAAGGCAACCAGGTTATTTGGTAGAAATGTTATTACGGTGGGAGAGATCACATTATTTTCTTCTTGTGGGGAATGAAGAGAAGTATATGTGGCGAAGTAGGGGTTCCGTTCACCTCACGTTTTCTGGTTCTGTTACGCCTGAACCGGTGAACGTGCCAGGGTGGCTCAATCGCCACCACCCTGGCGACCCGGGCTCCCGGCAATTTTGTCTTCGGCTTATTCCCTTCGGCTATCGGGGCGGGCGTGATCCTTGCGCCTCGCCCCGGCCTGCGGTCAACGCCTCAGCGATTTTCAGCCGGACACGGTAGTCGCGGTAAGCTATTTATTTTATTTGACTTTTTCATTGCTGTTTTTCGTTTTTGGGTTTTTGGTTTTGTAGGCCGGGTCAGGCGTAGCCGCCACCCGGCGGGGTTGAGTTAACCGGTGATAATATGATTCTGGTTCACAAGCTCCTCGTAGGTGGTCTGCACGTTATCCAGCGTCACCAGCGTGGCCGGGGCAAAGCTGGTGCCTGCACCATCCCGGTCGAGCGTGATTGTCGTGCTGCCATCGCCGTTGCTGGTGAGATGGAGATAATCCCCCAGCGTGTTGCCATCGCCATTCCAGCCCACCAGCAGCTGGCTGATGTCGATTTTGTCGCCCTGTGCCAGCGAGAAGTTACCGACGTGCTCCCCGCCGTTATCGCTGAGCACGTTATAAATCAGCGTCTCGCCCGTGGTACTGGCACTCAGGGTGCTCACCAATGGCTCCTCGCTCTGGGCAAACGCCGCGGTTGCCACTGATGCCGTCGGTGGGTTCGGGGCCAGCGGGTCGACGTTAATCGTCCAGGTCTCGGAGATCAGGCTGTGATTGCCGCGGCGGTCAACCGCATCGGCGGTCAGGGAGTGGAGCCCATCGGTCAGACTGGCGGAGACCTGGAACGACCAGTTACCTGCCGAATCCACCTCCGTAAAGCCGATCTGCATCTGCTCGCTGTAGACATAAATTTTGGTGCCGACCTCACCGGTGCCGGAGATGAGCGGCGTGCGGTCATCTGATAAGGTCCCGCTCACGATGGTGCCGATGGCGTCCGGAACGTTATCCACCACGTTGGTGATGATCGGTGTGGCCGGCGGGGTCGTGTCGTCGGCTTCTACCGTACCGGGCGCGCTGGTGTTGCCCGCTTTATCGGTAGCGGTAAGCGTCATGATCTCCCCGTTCAGTTTGGCGGTAGGCAGGGTGAAGGAGAAGCTACCCGATTCGCCGACAATCAGCTCGCCGAGTTTAGTGGTGCCTTCCATGACGACCACGGTGCTACCCACTTCCGCCGTGCCGGTGAGCGCCAGACCATTATCGGAGACATCCAGCCCTGCAGGCGGTGCCGGTGGCGTGGAGTCCAGGGCGGTGGCCTGCGCCGGCTGGCTCTGGTTCTGGGCGGTATCGAAGGCGTAGACCGTCAGCACCTCGCCGTTGAGCTGGTTCGGGGCGATATTGACGGTGAATTTACCGTCGGCACCCACGGTGCCGGTACCTATCTCCTGGCCCGTGGCGTCGCGTACCGAGATGCGGGCATCCACTTCCGCTTCACCGCTCACGCTGTCGCCCGTCGCGGCGACGGAGAGGGCTGTCGGTGCCGCTGGCGGGGCGATGTCCGGCACAGGCAGCGAAGAGGCTGGACCTTCGTTACCCGCCCGGTCAGTAGCCACGGCGCTCAGGGTTTCGCCATTGACCTGCGGAGTGGTCAGGGTCAGCGAAAATGCCCCATTGACGTCCGCGGTGGCCGTACCCAGGCTATCACCCAGGTCGTTGGTCACCGTAACCGTCGAGTTGGGCTCGGCGCTACCGGTGACGATGGTGCCAGTGGCATTGATGGCGAGGCCACTCGGCGCGGCGGGCGGCGTGCGGTCGACGGTAAATTCAAACGGCGCGGAAGAGGGGCTCAGATTGCCCGCAATATCCGTCTCCGTCAGGGTAAAGGTCTGTAGCCCTTCCGTCAGCGGCTCGGCAAGCTGGTAGCTCCAGGAGCCGTTGTCCGGAACGATGATCTCCGCCACCAGCAGATCGTTGTGGTAGAGGGTAATGGTGCTGCCGGGATCGCCCGTACCGCTCAGCACCGGCTGGTTGTCATCGGTAAAACCCCCGGAGGTGATGAACCCCTGGATGTTGCCTACCTCATCCATCACCTGCAGAACCGGCGCATTCGGGGCGACGGTATCGATGGTGAGGTTGAACGCGGGAGAGTCCGGGCTGGTATTGCCTGCCGGGTCGGTGGCGCTGGCGGTGATCTGATGCAAGCCGTTAGCGAGATCGGCGGTGGGGGTAAACGTCCAGCTACCGTCACTGTTCACTACCGTGCTGCCGATGTTCTTCCCGTTATCATACACCGTGATGGTCGAACCGGCCTCGCCGCTGCCGCTAAAGACCGGGCGCGGATCGTCGGTGGTCTGATCGCTGTTCAGCGCCCCGGTCAGGCTGCCGGCGTTGTCGTCAGCGATAATAATCATGGGCGCATCTGGCGGGGTGGTATCCGCGGCGGTAAGGCTGGTGGGCGGACTAACGTTGCCGGAGCTGTCGGCGGCTGTGGCCGTCAGCGTCTCGCCGTTGGTGTAGGGCACCCCCAGCTCGACGGTAAATTCACCATTGCCGTTGGCTTTGGCTTTGCCCACCACGTTACCGCTGGCATCGGTGATGGTTACCATGCTGTTGGCTTCGGCGCTGCCGAGCAGCTGGGTGTTACCGTTGGCGAAATGCAGGTTAGTGGGCGCGCCGGGCGGCGTGGTATCCTGCGCTACCGGACCCGGATCGATGCGATCGTCACCGCCCCCACCGCCGCCGCCCCCACCGCCTGCTGCCAGCGCAATGCCCCCCGCTGCGGCCACGCCACCCAGCACCCACGGCCAGATAGGAGTATCGCCCGATGAGCTACTGACGTTACCGGCAATCAACGCGTCGGTTGACGGGATCGACTGGTAACGCTCAACCGCCAGCGGATCTTCAATCCACCACAGCGCGCCGTTTTCATTCAGTACCAGCTGATGATCGTTGATGTAGTAGTTCTTCAGCGTCACGGTTTCGCCGTTGGTCATCCTGACCAGCAAATCGTTATTGCTGCGGGAATAACTGGCAATATCGCCCCTGCCTGCATCGAGCTTAACAACGGAATCCTCGCCCAGAATGATCTGGTTACCTTCTGCGACTGTTTGTTGATGCGTCAGTCTGGAGATAACAGTGAATTTACTCATTTGTATGACTCCCAACAGAGTGTAATGAATGCTGTGTGTAAAAATCGTTTTTCTTTCAGCAGAGTTTAAGCGTCCCGAAGGAGACACTATTTGTCAGAAATAATGTTCTGCTGTAATAGTTTTTCTGCGACTTTTTTGTTTTTTGCGCAGGCGTGATGATTGCCATCCCTGTTATTTATATTGCTGGCTTTTTATAAGTGCATTAAAGGATATAGTCATAAAGAACCAAAAGCGCAAATGACGAAGCGGTGAAATAAAGCATAGGCGCTTACTTAACCGCGTTGAAACCTAATAAACCAGTGGGCAATCGCCAGAATTATTGATTAAAATGTTGTATTTTATCTATTTTTATTCTGATGTGTCGGGTTTTGTTAGTGCGGATGATGAAGCGGAGATTGCGAGAGATCACAAGTTTCATCGCTGGATTAGCTTTTATATTTATTAAATTCGAGGGCGCGATAACACGCTATTTATTATATTTTCGCCACCGGCTAATAGAAGCGTTGCTGAATTTTTGAATAATACAAAGGTATGATTTTTTCTCGTCTGGATAACGCCTTCTACAAAACGCTCTACGACGTTTGTACTATTTTTTGCGCGTTTATTATTTTCTGAAAGGCAGTATAGAACAGGCGGGATTTTTTACCGGAGCAATTATTAATAAATATTATTGTATCAGGTCGAAATTTTACTGACGCCGCATCGCCTGGATCTCAATGGCAATGGCGATGCGATCGTCCACCACCAGCGCAAAGCGATCCATCTTGTACGCTGAACGGGAGATGGCGGTGGTGGCATGCAGCGCGATCGCCTCGTCCGGCAGACGATCGAGCGTGGCTTCGAGGATCACCGGACGACTGAGATCCCGGACGGTGAGAGTGCCGAACGCGCGGTAATGATCGTCCTTAACTTTCACCACCCGGGTGCTGGTAAAGGTGATCGTCGGGTAGCGGGCGGCGTCAAAAAACATATCGCTTTTCAACTGCCAGGTGAGCAGATTGTTGGAGGCCTGAAGTGTGGCGACCGGCACCGACACCCGGATGCGATCGTCATATTCATTGTCCGGGTTCAGCGTGACCGTCCCCGTCACCCCCTGGAGATGCGCCCAGGAGGGTATGCCGCCGAAGGCGCGCCACGACAGCCTGATGGCGGTCTTCTGCGTGTCGATGACATAGACGACGGGGGCGGCGTAAAGCGACGGGCAAGCGATCATGAAGACCAGCAGAAGAATGCGGCGCAGCATAGGGGGCTCTCCCATTCACAGGTTGCAAGTTAACGCATCAGCGCGCAGGCTTGTTTGGTGTAAGAGGGGTGTTGCCCTGCGTGAGAATAAGCGTAGAAACAGGGAAGCGCGTGAGCAAGGGGTTTCAGAAGAGTGTTAAATATGCGTTTGTAGCGGGTTCACAGTTTGAGAAAGTTTCAGGTGAGCGTCGCGATAACGCCGGGGCCATTTGGGTCTACCTCGCCATATAAGTGAATGTCTGCGTTGACGTTATCCTCTGGCACCTGCGTAACCCATCGCACCTGGCACCAACGCCTGTGTTATGATAAAGAACTCCTTAACTCAACTTCTTATGATGTAGCGTCTATGACTCTTTCCAGCGAAAAACAGACAGAAATCTCCTCTGAAACCATTGGGCGGACATTGCGTCGTCGCCCGCTGGCGCGCAAAAAATTGTCCGAGATGGTGGAAGAAGAGCTGGAGCAGATGATCCGTCGCCGTGAGTTTGCCGAAGGTGAACAGCTGCCCTCTGAACGTGAGCTGATGGCCTTTTTTAATGTCGGGCGACCTTCAGTGCGCGAGGCGCTGGCGGCACTCAAACGCAAAGGGCTGGTGCAGATCCAGAACGGCGAGCGCGCCCGTATTTCGCGCCCCTCTGCGGACACCATCATTAGCGAACTCTCCGGTATGGCAAAAGATTTCCTCGCCCATCCGGGTGGGATCGCTCATTTTGAGCAGCTGCGCCTGTTCTTTGAGTCCAGCCTGGTGCGCCATGCTGCACAGCATGCCAGCGATGAGCAGATTGCCCTGCTGGAAAAAGCCCTGACGTTGAACAGCCAGTCGCTGGATGACAATGCGCTGTTTATTCGCTCCGACGTGGAATTTCACCGCGTGCTGGCGGAGATCCCCAACAACCCGATCTTTTTGGCGATCCACGTGGCGCTGATCGACTGGCTGATTGCCGCGCGCCCCACGGTACCGGAGCAGGCGCTGCACGAGCATAATAACACCAGCTATCAACAACATATCGCCATCTTTAACGCTATCCGCAGCCACGATCCCGATGCGGCTGAAGAGGCATTACAGGCCCACCTCACCAGCGTTTTCGCCACCTGGCACGCCTTCGAGCAGGGCAAAAAACGCCGCAAATAATCGCCTCGATGATTTAGTGAACTCGATCGCGTTCTGCGCATTTCGATCGCGCTGTTTTTAATGTGTCTGGTATAACAGGTATAAAGGTCTACCATTATCGCGTCATCACATTACATTCGAGGTATCTATGTCCGTCACGCTTAAAGGGGTTATGCCCGCACTGCTTACACCGTTCGATCGCAACCAGCAGCTGGATACGCAAAGCTTGCGCCAGCTGGTACGGTTCAACATTGCCCAGGGCATCGATGGCCTCTATGTTGGGGGATCTACCGGCGAAGCCTTCGTGCAGAACAGCGCCGAACGTCAGGAAGTGCTTGAGATCGTTGCTGAAGAAGCAAAAGGCAAAGTCACCCTGATCGCCCATGTCGGCACCGTCAGCACCCACGAGAGCCAGCAGTTGGCCCAGGCGGCCAGCCGTTATGGCTATGACGCCGTCTCTGCGGTCACGCCCTTCTACTATCCGTTCAGCTTTGAAGAGCATTTCGATCACTATCGGGAAATTATTGATTCAGCAGATGGGTTGCCGATGGTGGTCTACAACATCCCGGCCCTGAGCGGGGTCAAACTCTCTCTGGATCAGATCAATACGCTGGTGACCTTACCCGGCGTGGGCGCGCTGAAGCAGACCTCCGGCGATCTCTATCAGATGGAGCAGATCCGCCGGGCACACCCGGATCTGGTGCTGTACAACGGTTACGATGAGATTTTCGCCTCCGGCCTGCTGGCGGGTGCGGATGGTGGCATCGGCAGCACCTATAACATCATGGGCTGGCGCTATCAGGGGATCGTCAGGGCGCTAAAGGAGGGGGATATCGCCACCGCCAAAGCGTTGCAGGTCAAGTGTAATGAAGTGATCGACCTGCTGGTCAACGTGGGCGTATTCCGCGGCCTGAAAACGGTGCTGCACTATATGGACGTGATTGATGTTCCGCTGTGCCGCAAGCCGTTTGCCCCTGTCGATGAACAGTATCTCCCCGCGCTACGGGCATTAGCGCAGCGGCTCCAGCAAGAAAAAGAGCAACGTTAAGACAACGCCGGATGCCGGGCATACCCGGCATTACTAAAGCTGTATCCTGCAAAACAGCGTATGGGTTTACCCATTGCGGAGACTGACATGAATACAATGACTCAAAATGTCCCGTGGTATCGTTGCCTCAACCGTCAGCAGTGGCGCGCGTTTTCTGCCGCCTGGGTCGGTTATGTTCTTGATGGTTTTGATTTTGTCCTCATCGCTCTTGTTTTAACCGATATAAAAACCGAATTCGGCCTGACCACCCTTCATGCCGCGAGCCTGATCTCCGCCGCCTTTATCTCCCGCTGGTTTGGCGGTCTGGTGCTGGGCGCAATGGGGGATCGCTACGGTCGCCGTCTGGCGATGGTGAGCAGCATTATCCTCTTTTCCGTCGGGACGCTGGCGTGCGGCCTGGCCCAGGGCTATACCACCATGTTCATCGCCCGTCTGGTGATCGGCATGGGGATGGCGGGGGAGTATGGCTCCAGCGCCACCTATGTGATTGAAAGCTGGCCCAAACACCTGCGTAACAAAGCCAGTGGTTTCCTGATCTCGGGCTTCTCCGTCGGCGCGGTGGTGGCGGCTCAGGTCTATAGCCTGGTGGTGCCGGAGTGGGGCTGGCGGGCGCTCTTCTTCATCGGCATTTTGCCGATCGTTTTTGCCCTCTGGCTGAGAAAAAATATTCCGGAAGCCGAAGACTGGAAAGAGAAGCAGCAGAGTAATGCGCCCGTGAAAACCATGGTCGATATTCTCTATCGCGGTGAACATCGGGTTATCAATATTATGATGACCCTGGTGGCCGCCGTCTCGCTGTGGTTCTGCTTCGCAGGCCAGCTGGAGAGCGCGGCGATTGTGGCCTTGCTCGGCCTGCTGTGCGCGGGGATCTTCATTAGCTTTATGGTGCAAAGCAACGGCAAGCGCTGGCCGACCGGCGTCACCCTGATGGTGGTGGTGCTGTTTGCCTTCTTATACTCCTGGCCGATTCAGGCGCTGTTGCCTACCTGGCTGAAAACCGATCTGGCTTACGATCCCGCCACCGTTGCTCAGGTGCTGTTTTTCAGCGGCTTTGGTGCGGCGGCAGGCTGCTGCGCCGGGGGCTTCCTTGGCGACTGGTTGGGCACGCGCAAAGCCTATGTCTGTAGCCTGCTCGCCTCGCAGCTGCTGATCATTCCGGTATTTACCCTTGGCGGCAGCAGCGTCTGGGTGCTGGGCCTGCTGCTCTTCTTCCAGCAGATGCTTGGACAGGGCATCTCAGGGATCCTGCCTAAACTGATCGGAGGCTATTTTGATACCGAACAGCGCGCGGCCGGGCTCGGGTTTACCTACAACGTCGGCGCGCTCGGCGGTGCACTGGCCCCGGTTCTGGGGGCGTTTATCGCTCAACGTCTCGATCTGGGCACCGCGCTCTGCTCGCTCTCGTTTGGTCTGACGTTCGTCGTCATTTTGCTGATTGGTTTTGATATGCCGTCCCGCGTTCAGCGCTGGCTGCATCCTGAAGCCCTGCGTACCCACGATGCCATCGACGGCAAACCGTTCAGCGGCGCCATTGTGGCCGGCAAAAGGGCGAGCCAGCTTGCCAAACACTAAGGCTGAATTTTTAACGGAGGAGTTATGTCGTTCCTTGATGAACTGGATGCAAACATAAAAGCCCGGGGCGGGCTGATCGTCTCGTGTCAGCCGGTACCACAAAGCCCGCTGGATAAGCCGTTGATCGTCGCGGCGATGGCGCTGGCGGCGGAGCAGGCGGGTGCCGTGGCGCTGCGTATCGAAGGTATTGAAAACCTGCGGGCGGTGCGTGCCGTGGTAAGCGTGCCGGTTATTGGCATTATTAAACGCGATCTGCCCGATACCCCGGTGCGTATTACGCCCTGGCTGGAGGATGTGGATGCGCTGGCTGAGGCAGGCGCCAGCATTATTGCGTTTGACGGCACACAGCGCACGCGGCCTGTGCCGGTTGAGGCCCTGCTGGCGCGCATCCGGCACCATCAGCTGATCGCGATGGCAGACTGCGCCTCGCAGGAGGAGGGGCTGTATTGCCATCAATTGGGGGTTGAACTGATTGGCACCACGCTGTCGGGATATACCTCAGACGTTACGCCCGTCGAGCCGGACCTGGCGCTGGTTTCAACCCTGAGTCAGGCCGGGTGCCGGGTGGTGGCCGAAGGGCGCTACAACTCACCGGAGCTGGCCGCGCAGGCTATGAAGCACGGGGCATGGGCCGTGACGGTAGGCTCTGCCATCACCCGCCTGGAGCATATCTGTCAGTGGTATCGGGACGCCTTACAGGACGCGACAAAATGATCACGCTGGCTATTGATATTGGCGGGACCAAACTCGCCGCGGCGCTGGTCGACCGCGAGCTGAGGATTATTGAACGCAGGGAGATCCCCACCCCTGCCAGCAAAACGCCGGATGCGCTGGAAGCGGCGCTGTGCGAGCTGGTGATGCCGCTATACCGTCGGGCGCAGCAGTTCGCTATCGCCTCGACAGGGATTATCCAGCAAGGGGTACTCACCTCCATTAACCCGGCAAATCTGGGCGGGCTGGCGCATTTTCCGCTGGTGAAATCGGTCTCGGCTATGACCGGGCTCCCCGGCGTGGCGCTAAACGATGCCCAGGCCGCGGCGCTGGCGGAGTATCAACACATGCCAGATGCCGTGCGCGATATGGTCTTTATCACCGTTTCGACCGGCGTAGGGGGCGGGATGATCCATAACGGCAACCTGGTGACCGGCTCCGGTGGGTTGGCCGGACACTGCGGCCACACTCTGGCCGACCCGAACGGACCGCGCTGCGGTTGCGGGCGGATCGGCTGTGTGGAAGCGATCGCCTCAGGCCGGGGTATCGCCGCGGCGGCAGAAGGGGAGCTTTGCGGGCTGGATGCGAAAGCCATCTTTGCCCGCGCCGCAGAGGGGCATGCCCAGGCGGGGATATTGATTGCGCGTTCCGCCCGGACGCTGGCGCGGCTCATTGCGGATATAAAAGCGCTGACCGACTGTCAACGGGTGGTCATTGGCGGCAGCATTGGCCTGGCCGACGGCTATCTCACGCAGGTACAGCATCACCTTGCGCAGGAGCCCGCTGTTTATCAGACCGAACTCTGCTCAGCCCGCCATCGCGGCGACGCGGGGCTGCTGGGTGCTGCATTATGGGCAAAAGGAGCGTGGCAATGATTGTGGGTGATATCAACCGTCTGCAGGCTGCCGGTCTGTCGACGGTGTTCTGTCAGGCGATCGACCAGGCCCTGAGCGCGGGGCTAGCGCAGCTGGCGCCGGGTAGCTATCCGCTGCAGGGCGAGAAGATGTTCGTCAACGTGATGCAGTTTGAGACCCAGCGCGCTGAGCAAAAACGTGCCGAGCTGCACCGCAACTATATCGATATCCAGATCCTGCTGGAGGGAGAAGAGCACATTTATTACGGACTGGCGGGAAGCGCCCGGGCCTGCGATGCGTGGCACGAGGAGGAGGATTATCAGCTCTGTGACCGCATCGGGAATGAACAGTGCCTGACGTTGAAGCCGGGGATGTTTGCCATTTTTATGCCGGGCGAACCCCATAAGCCGGGCTGTTTTACCGCGAAGCCCGGTATGCTTAAAAAAGCGGTGATTAAACTGCATCATCGCGCGCTGACTGACCTTCATAACAGGCTTTAACTCTTCCTACACTCATCTGACGCCCGCAGACAGCGGTTTGCGGTGCGGACAGAGGATATTCAGCAACATGCGTCATTCTCATGGCCCGTCAGGCGTGCTCCGCAATCTTCAAGCCGGGCCATTTTCATCTCCCGAGTACAAGTCTTATCGTCGCGAGGCTATTTTTCCCGCCACAGCTACGCTTTACCATCACATTATTGCGACACACACGATAAACGACGGAGAGATTATGAAAGCCATTGCCATTACCCGTTCTGCCCCTGACAACATCGCGTTCCTGCAGGATATCGAATTGCCGCAGCCGCAAGCGACAGGACACGATCTGCTGATTGAAGTGAAAGCCATCTCCGTAAACCCGGTGGATACCAAGGTCCGCGCCGGTTTTACCGGCGATACGCCGCGTGTTCTCGGCTGGGATGCCGTGGGCGTTGTGGCGGCGGTGGGCGAGGCGGTAACGCTTTTCGCGCCCGGGGATGAAGTCTGGTATGCCGGTGCGCTGGGACGGCCTGGCAGCAACAGCGAGTTTCAGCTGGTGGACGAGCGCATTGTCGCCCTGAAACCTAAAACCCTGGATAACGCCTCCGCTGCCGCATTGCCGTTAACCGCTATCACCGCATGGGAGATGTTGTTCGATCGCCTGGGCATTCAGGAGCAGGGTAATGAAGGCGACACGCTGCTGATCGTCGGCGCGGCGGGCGGGGTGGGGTCGATTCTGGTGCAGCTGGCGCGCAAGCTGACGAAAATGACCGTGGTAGGTACGGCCTCACGCCCGGAAAGCCAGCAGTGGGTGCGGGAAGCGGGGGCGCATCACGTTATCGATCACAGCAAACCGCTGTCGGAAGAATTAGCCGCCGCGGGTATCAAAGAGGTGACCCACGTCGCCAGCCTGACCCATACCGCAGCGCACTATGATGAGATTATTAAGGCGCTAGCGCCGCAGGGCAAACTGGCGCTGATCGACGATCCCGATACGCTGGACGCCCGTCCGCTGAAAGCGAAAAGTATCTCCCTACACTGGGAGTTTATGTTCACCCGCTCTATGTTTGAGACCGCCGATATGATTGCCCAGCACCAGATGCTGACCCGCGTGGCAAATCTGATTGACGAGCAGGTGCTTACCACGACGCTGGGTGAGCATTACGGGGCGATTACGGCGGCGAATGTGCAGAAGGCCCATGCGCAGCTCGAGACCGGGCGTGCGGTCGGGAAGATTGTACTGGAGGGGTTCTGAGATGGCCACCTCTGACATCATCTCGCTTATAGCGGTTCTGAAGGCGAAGCCCGGCAAACGTGACGCGCTGAAGACGGCCTTACAGGCGCTGCTGCTGCCGACCCGTCAGGAGCCGGGCAACGTTGAGTATCAGCTGTTTCAGCTGCGCGATACGCCGGACATGTTTTACGTCCGGGAAGCCTGGCGAGGCCAGAAGGCACTAGAGGCTCACATTGCGCTGCCCCATTTCCAGGCCTTTATCCTGCAGATGGATGAGTTGCTGGCGGAGCCGCTGCGGCTGGATTACCTGACGGCGGTAGAGGCTTAAGGATTCTGTTGAGGGACGCAGGGAAGGTTAGAGTACTGGAATAGAGGGACGGTAGAAACAAAAAAGCCCGCATTGCGGGCTTTCAGGACTTTGTATCAGGCTCTGGTGACCGTTAACAAAGAATTTTGGTGGAGCTGGCGGGAGTTGAACCCGTGTCCGAAAATTTTTAAGCCACTAATAAATATTAATTAATTCACCATAA
This sequence comes from Leclercia sp. UBA5076, assembly GCF_002416465.1. NCBI lineage: Bacteria > Pseudomonadati > Pseudomonadota > Gammaproteobacteria > Enterobacterales > Enterobacteriaceae > Leclercia > Leclercia sp. UBA5076. The sequence continues at coordinate 70,789 of NZ_DIAO01000015.1, read as the reverse complement.
GAATCCGCGCGGCTCCTTTACGGCTCCTTTCGTGTCCCGCCGCTGACAAGTAGTGGTCTTCGCTCAGTGTTTCCGTCGTACTCTTTCAAGTAAGATCCGTAATGCCTGAAGAGCATCTCCGGCCCCTTGTGGCCCATCTGTCCGGCGAGCCAGAAAAGGTTGGCGCCCTGACTGATGTGGCGCGTCGCAAATGTATGCCGGGTCTGGTAAGGGTTGCGGTATCTAATCCCCGCCTTACGTAAAGTTGGGACCCAGGCTTTTTTGCGGATCGCGTCTGCGCTGGCCCACGGCTTATTCGTTTTCGGATCCTCGAAAATAGTCGCATCTTTCATGAAGGTGAAGGTTTTCTGATTCGCCAGCACTGCCATCGCCACATCGTTAAGTTCTACTTTACGTGTACCTGCCTTTGTTTTCGTTCCCTTAATAATGCCTACTACACTCGCGTTCTGAACGTGCGCGGTCTTCCCGATGAAGTCGATATCGCGCCAGCGAAGCGCGCATAATTCCGAACTGCGCAAACCCGTCTGGATAGCGAACATAAAAAGATTTTCCCACTGCTTATTACCGGCAGAGGAGAGGAGGGCATCTACTTCTGCTGGTGAAAGCGGATCGACAATATAGTCACTGTCAGCAGTCGATTTGTCGCTTTGATAGCGGGATGCTGTTACCAGAGATACCGGGTTAAGTTGAAGCACACCATCTGTTACAGCCTCGTCCAGCGCTGAGCGCAGGAAAGATAGTTGGTTGCGAATTGTCTTTAGCGTGGTGGTGCGGCTCTGGATCCATGCTTTCATCGCCGCCGGCGTCAGCTCGCTTGCAGGCAGTGAATGAAGGGCTACCAGAGCGCTTCGACATTTTTTATAACCGCCAATGGTAGACGGCGAAAGTTTTCGCGTTTCACAGATGTTGATGTATTCGTCCAGGTACATTTTTATTGTCTTTCCAGCAGCCGCATTGCCAAATAACTTTAACCGTGCGGATCGCGGGAAATATTCTGCATAAACGAATGTTCCACGCTCGATTTGATTATGAATTTCGCCGAGGGTCCGCTCGGCGTATTTCAAGTTTTTGGGGCTCACTTCTAAATTGGAAAGGGGCTCTCTACATTTCACCGCTTTATAAGTGAACGTAATATTGATGGTTTCACCCTGGCTGTGCTTCCTGATGGTCACGCCGCGCGGGAGTTTAGGCGACTCTGTCTTGCCCATTTAGCTACCTCACTTAGATCAATCCATCTCTCCTTAACGCCTTCCACCTTCAGAACCTGAACACCTTCACGCCAAACGCCGCGCTGTAAGCGCTTATTAATGGCATCAATGCTCTCACCAGTTTCATTGCAATAGGCTGAGATAGGGACACAATCGAGGTTCAGCATAATTTTCTCCACTAGCCCGGCTGCACCCGGGCGTTTATCTTAAACAATATTATCGTTGGTGATCGGGATAAGCCGTTGCCATATTGCCGAAACATACTTCGCCTGGTGCCGCGCATCCGCCAGGGCGTTATGCATATCACCCTCGAAAGGAATCTCGTAGCGCGGGTTAAAACCGACAGCGCGGCCCAGCTCTACGATTGTTCGTACATCGCGGTCATTCCAGAATTCCCATGGGCAGAAAAGGCCATGACGTTCGAAAGAGGCCCGGGTGATCACGTTGTCGAAAGTTGCCCCGTTCCCCCAAACCTGTAGGTTTTTCGAAATACAGTTTTTATCTATCAGGCGCCTTAGACCCCCGAGCGCGTTGGTGATATTCACGCGTTTATCGCTGGTGATTTCTGCCCGCGCTTCGGCGCTCTGCTTCATCCACCAAAGAATGGTATTGGGGTCAGCTGCTGCATCCCGAACCATGGATGATTCCAGATCCACAACGGCGTAATACTCGGGACCCAACTCACCGGTAGAAGGCTCGAACAGTACGGCCCCGATCGCGATTATGGGTGCGGTAGGCTTATTGCCCATCGTTTCAAGGTCAATCATTAAGTGGTTCATATTTTTGTCTCCTGCTGCGGCGCCGCAGCAATCATTGCAGCCCAGCACAACTTAGCCCGGTGCGCCGCCTGCTCGCAGCCGCTCATAGCCTCATATGCCTCCGGGTCGCGAAACTCTTCGCGCAGCTCTGCTTCGAAACCAGCGATAACCATGTCTTCTGTCGGCTCAGACGGCACCAGTACATAACCATCAGGCACTACCGGTTCAACCGGGGCCGTCAGTCTTTCCAGCGCAATTTCTGCCAGGCATTTATCCATTTGCGCCAGCTGGCTCTCTGGAAATCCGGCAACCATTGCAAGGCGCATTTTGGCGCGAGTAATCAGCTGCTCTTTGGTGAATTTAGTCATGGATTAGTCCGCCCAGTAAGTGAGTTCTTCCGCCAGGCGGTCATCTGCCTCGGCCTGATTCGGGATATCAGCATCGGTTTCAATGCTGGCTCCTGCAAAATCACGAGCGCAGGCTTTCCGGTGCTTGCGGTTACCCATGCCCCATTCTGGGTTTTTCAGCTCTTTGTTCCATGCGCGCAGCATGAGTTTCATTGGTGACTTAGCCATCTCAATCCTCCCCGTTGATGCGGATTCCAGCTACCCGCAAAGCATGTTCAACATCGTGACGAGAAAGCCATGGGCCGTTATCTTTTGGGATCATGACGCCGCGTTCTGCTTCGTTAATCGGATGGCCCGGGCGAACTAAATAACCAGTGGGGAGCGTAACTTTTCCACCCTGCGCACGCACTTCAGCCAGGAAGGCGTCGGTTGCCGGGGTTTCTCTCTTGGCTTTACGCAGCACTTTGACGGAATGCCACGACTCAGCAATATCTGCATTACCATGGCGCTCTTTGGCGTGCTCCCGGTTAAGTTTGATGACCTTCTTTGCGGCAGCCTTCAGCGCTGCATTCTCCACCGCGAGCCGGTCACGCTCGCTCAGTGATTCGCATAGTGCGGCTCGGGTTACATCCAGCCGCGTAGCCAGTTCGGTGACCAGCTTCGCTGACTCCGGTGGTAGTGACCGGGCTGCTCGGTGGGCTTCTGCCACTAACTGTCTTGTGGTCAGGCGCATTTGCGGATCCCCATCAGCTCGTTGAACCGGGCCATGAATAGACCGTAGGCCTGCACCGGGCGAAGCGGGATGACGGTAAACAGGTCGGTCGTTGGGATGCCGTCGAGCACTGGCCACACGGAACCGTCGTCGATATCCAGATCCCGGCGTTCAGTACCGAGCATTATCAGGTCGGCATACTTCACCGTGTCGTGCTGGTGGGCCGGTAATCCGAACTTAGCGCGGATCTCGCTATCGACATACGCCTCGATACGCTGGTAATCCGGGAGCAGACGTTTCAGCGGTGCCGGGATGTCCTGGCAATACGCCTCAGCAGCATCATGCAGCAGCGCTTCAAGCGCGAACTCTGCTGGAACCAGCTGGCTGACCAGCACCGAGTGCTGCGCGACGCTGTAGAACTCCGGCAGGTGGCCGGCAAAGCGGCAGATGTGGGAAAGAGCCGTGGCGATATCCTCGATCACGATATCTTCGTGATGAATATCGAGGTAGTTAATATGCTTCCCGGACAGTGTCTGAATATATGACATTACGTGTTCTCCATTAATACGCGCTGCACCGCGCCTGATTTTTGGTTGAGCGAATCCCTCGCCTGCTGGCGATCGTTAATTTAATTTCGCTTCACTAAATGCCCCTACGCGGGGCATTTAAGGCAACGTAATTAAGCGCTGAACGAACCGATATAGGTTTCCACCTGGCTGCCTTTGAACTTCTCGACCAGCAGATCACGGAACTCGGTGGCCATATCTTCCTGCAGGGCTTCCAGCTGGACAATGCGCAGCACCAGAGTAGGGCGATCGCCGCCGATGATGCTCAGTCGCAGTTTGAATGGACGCTCCGCCAGGCCTTCGAACGGCACGCAGCGAAACTCGAACGCCACCGGCATGATGTCCTGCGTGCGAGCTTCAACGCTTTCCATCAGAGAACGCTTACCGCTGAAGTCCTGATCCTCATAGTCTGCTTTCTGGATGGACTCGATAGTAATTTTGCGGATCGCTGCTGCTGATTTTTTGGCGTCAATAGCCTGTCCATCTGCATCAAAGCCGATAAGGTTTTCTGCCCAGTCTTCCAGCCACTCGGCCAGTTCTTTCTGGGAGTGACGAGCGCCATTGACGGACAGCAGGGAGGCAAACGGGGCGGTCTTTTTCAGCGCCAGCTGCGCGGTGTTGTCTGCATGCCCTGGGCTTTCGATTGTGCCGAGGTTGAAGACCGCTGCGGCGCGCATATCGTCGGCGTTGATAAAGCAACGGCTACCTTCATCAGCGTACCCAGTTGAATAGCGCGTAAAGTCTTCAATGCTGGCGGTTACCATCTTGCCGCGGAAGCGGTAGCGCTCCATGCAAAGCGATTCCAGGCTCTCAATGCGGACACCCTGCGGAACGACAGCGGCAGGGCAGTCCACACCTTCAAGTTTCTCTTCCATGTAGCGGGAGAGTGTCAGATCGCTAATTTTTTCGATCGCGGTACCGTCTAAAGAGTGGGACATGATTCTTCCTTAAGAAAAAGTGAAAGGGTTATTGCTGGGCGCGCAGTTTCGCGTCAGCGTCGCCGGCAAGGGTGAACAACTGGCCCTGATCTTCCTGCAGGATGGTCAGCTTGCCGCCGCGGTTCACATACATTGGGGTTTCGGTGGTGTCCTCTTCGGAAGACTTTCCACGCGGGGTAGGGCGCACATAGGAGAGCTTGTGCTTGATGTTGACGCGCTTCTCTTCGACAGAATTGCTCATGCGGTCAATTTCAAACGTCAGGGTTACTTTTCCTTTCTGGCCGTTGTTCAGCACGCCAAAAGCTACTTCACTAAGTGCGACGGCGATCTTGTTCTCGAACACCCCGCCGTCCAGTTCGCCCAGGAAATCGGGCACTTTGGTTAAACGTTCATTACTCATCGGCTTACCCTCTGAAGGCGGCTGCCACCGCCAGTTAGTTTCTCCACACAACACAGGAGAGCACCTGCGGTTAGGAAGCCGCCCGGGTGGATTGGGTTATGAGCCCGTCACCCGGTGATGCTCTCGTGTGTTGTGTAAAAAAGGGGCGGTACCAGCCAGCAAGGGATAACAACTGGTACCGCCAAACAACTACCACGCTTGCTTTTATGATTACGGTTGTGGGCCAGGCGCTGATCTTCTGGTTGCCGTCGTGCGGCTGCAATTCACCACAACTGGAAGCGCACTCCGCTGTTTTCACACCTGTCACCCATAACTGGTTTGAAGGCGTGCGCTTCCATGTTGTGTGCCTGTCTTTTCGCCACTTCATGCTCGATGCTATCCTTACAGGAGTTCAAACCCAGCAAGGAAAACAGATGCTTAAATCAACTCTTATAGCCACATGCCTTCACCAAAACTCGCTAATTCCCGACGTACCGACTGGTGAGGCGGCAGTAAAAAGAATTTTTACTGAGTACTACCCGGGGCGTGACTTCAAAAAATGGAACACTCACTTGCCGGATCACATCGTTGAGCGTTTTTTACAAGCATCGCGCAACGCGACCACGATTCGCGTTGATTCCTTCATTAGGGATCTGTGGAATCAGTGAGAGGCACAGAACCGAACGTTGCAAATTCCGGATGCAAAATGGTTTTCCCGGAAGCGTTGGCTTCACGCTCCAGTGCTTCTGGAACCATCAGTGCCCGGGTGAGTACCTCCATAAACTGGATGTAGTCAGCAGCAACAGCACCATCTGTTTTCAGTGCCGCCAGGGCCGCACCGTTAACACGAATCTCAACCACTCTTCCTGACTTGCTCATCGCAACCCCCTCTGAATTCTTCTGGCGAATCATCCCCATCTTCATAAGCCTAGGGCGGCTACTGCGTGGGCGTCCTGCCTGTTCGCTTTCTATAACTAAATCTAAAATAACTTAGATTGAAGGTCAAGCAGAAAACCTAAGCTAATTTAGATTTTCTGGGGGGAATGGTAATTATTTGCGGCGCATCATGCGGCGGTGTTCAACAACAACCCCAACGACATGAATTTTTTCTTTTGCAGAATTGCGGATGGCGTAGTCTTCATTCAGTGGCACGAGTTCAAAAATTTCTTCGCCAGTTTCGCTGATTCCACGTGCACGGTATTTTTTAAATGTAGCTTCGTCACCGCCGTTCTTTGCGACAACATAATCGCCAGGGCCTGGGTGTAGCTCAGGATCCACAATGATTACATCACCTTCAACAAATTCGGGCTCCATTGACTTTCCTTTGACCTTGAGGGCAAAGGTTGAATGAGAGTGAAAGTCTGACGTCAAAATATACTCCACCGTTCCATCGATATTTCTGGCGTCGCACTCAGGTGACCAAGCTCCAGCCTGGACATAACTGATGATTGGAACTTGCTGCGCTGCTACTGGTGCAGGCCCAATGTTAGCCTCATCCTCCCGGCCATATAAAAGGAATCCTTCAGTTACACTGAGATATTGAGCAAGTTTTGTCAGCGATTTACCGCCCGGCACGTTCAGATCTCTTTCCCAGTAGCCAATCGTTACATCAGAAACTCCAAGAGCTTTACCCAATTGGCCTTGGGTGAGCTTTCTCTGTTTCCTTAATTCCTTTAACCGCGTGCCAAGTGTCCCCACGATTCAAACCCTTAGAAATGAAAACCTAAGTAATCTTAGTTTTTATTGACCTAAAAAAGATTAGATAATAATATCTAAATATTCTTAGGAGGATAAGATGACCACAACTGAACTTGAGCAGTACTTCGGCTCGCCAAACAAGGCGGCTGAATTTTTTGGGGTATCGCCAGAAGCCTTTTATCAATGGCGCACTCGCCCGGGCCAATTAATTCCTAAAGGCCGTGCAGCAGAGGCGGCTGCACGCACTAAAGGAAAACTCAAATTTGACTCTTCGCTTTACCAGAAGCGTAACGAGAAAGCGGCATAGCAGAAACCACAGATTCAAGGAGTTAACCGTGGGCAATCAACACTGGCAAGTCGAAAAACAGCCCGCATGGCTGGTGGTGGCAATTAAAAAGACCATCTCAAGCCTGCCGGGCGGTTACGCCGAGGCCGCTGAATGGCTGGGCGTGACAGAGGATGCGCTCTTTAACCGCCTGCGCACCGGCGGCGATCAGATTTTCCCAATGGGCTGGGCGATGGTTCTTCAGCAGGCCAGCGGCACCAAGCACATCGCTGATGCGGTATCACGCCAGTCGAACAGCGTCAACGTTCCGCTGGTGGATATTGAGGACGTGGATAACGCCGATATCAATCAGCGCCTGATGGAGTCTATTGAGTGGATCGGTAAGCACTCGACATACGTTCGCAAAGCTACTGCTGATGGCGTGATTGACCAGGCCGAACGCGAGCAAATCGAAGAGAACAGCTATCAGGTCATGCAGAAATGGCAGGAGCATTTAACGCTGTTATATCGCGTTTTTTGTGCGGCAGAAAAGAATGACGCCCGCGAGTGTGCAGCTCCGGGCGTCGTGGCGTGTCGAATCAGTGGAGAAACTAACGCATGAACAGTTTAACGGTAAATAACCGTCTGCCGCAACTCCGTGGCTTCCCGGTCAATGGGACCCCGTCGTTTCGGTATGAGCGCATGGTATCAGGCCGGTGGGTTGCATGTAACCACAGCCGGGCAAAGGCAATCGTGGGGGTATGGCGCCGTAAAGGAGAATCTTTATGCGTGAAATCGACAGGAGATTCAGGGACCACCGCGGCGTCCCGGTTCGTGTTATCCGGTGGGAGCCAGAGACCCGACGCGTCATATACCTGCGAGATGGGTACGAGCATGAATGCTTCAGCCCTCTCGATCAGTTCCAGCGCAAATTTACAGAGTTAAAGGGCGACCATGAGCACTAAATTAAGCAGCTACGTTTGGGACGGCTGCGCAGCTTCCGGAATGAAATTGTCCAGCGTGGCGATCATGGCGCGCCTGGCTGATTTCAGTAGCGATGAGGGAGTGTGCTGGCCTTCCATCGATACTATTGCGCGGCAGCTCGGCGCCGGGCCAAGCACTGTGCGAACGGCGATCGCTAAACTTGAGAAAGACGGCTGGCTTAAGCGCACTCAGCGCCGCCAGGGTAACCGTAACGCATCCAACATCTACCAGCTGAACGTGTCGAAGCTTCGCGCGGCGGCGCTTGCTCACCTGCCAGATTCTGACACATCAAATTCTGACGCATCTAAATCTGACCCATCAAAATTTGAGGCATCAAAATCCGGCAAAAAAGGCGGTTTTGACCCGTCAGAATCTGGCGGGGATCCGTCAGTAAAATCAACTACTGATCCATCAGATAAAAAACCTTCTTGTCCGGTTGCGCCGCAACCCGACCCTGCCGTGGTGATCACTGACCAGGCGAAACAGGTTTTATCTCACCTGAACCAGACAACCGGATCCCGGTACCAGGTCTGCAAGTCGTCTCTGGAAAACATTCGCGGGCGCCTGACCGAAGGATTTACACCTGATGAGCTGACGCTGGTGGTTGATTACAGCGTCGAAAAGTGGGGCGACGACCTGAAAATGGCTGAGTATCTGCGCCCGACAACCCTGTTCTTACCCTCCAAGTTCCCTGGCTACCTGCAATCGGCGAATAAGTGGGACTCCGCCGGGCGCCCGGCACGCGAAACATGGGGCCAGCGTAAAGCGGATCCGATGAAGTTCGGTCCTGTTGATAAAAAAATTCCTGAGGGATTCAGGGGGGCAACATCATGAGCATCGAATCTGAAGTTTTGCAGTTCGCGCTGGATAACCCTGGCTGCAGCACCCGTCAGGTTGCCAATGTTCTGACCAATAACTCGTTTCGCACGATCAGCCGCTGCCTGTTCCGTTTTCACAACGAGGGGAAGCTCAAGCGCGAGATTCATAACGACACGACGATTGTGTATTACCCCTGCGAAGACTTCGTCAAAACAGAAGCCGCAGCAGCAGCTGCTTCCTACGCAGACACAGTGAAGACCCTGACTGATTTAGAAAAATACGCCGTAGAGCTGGAGGAGAAAGGGCTTTTCCTGCGCGCTGCGACGGTATGGCTTCAGGCTTTCGACCTGACAGCTGTGAATAAGGATCGGGAGCGTTACGTCAAACGACGTGCGTCATGCCTCAAACAGGCCAAGAAACGCTGCGTAACAGACGCGTGCTTGCTGGCAGGCCATTACATCGGAGAAGACCAATGACCAATAAATACTGCCGGGACCTGGCCGAACTGCGCAGCCAGCCGCTGCACGAACTGAAGGAAGTCGGCGACCAGTGGCGCACGCCGGATAATATTTTCTGGGGCATCAACTCCATGTTTGGCCCATTTGTTCTGGATCTGTTTACCGACGGCGAGAACAGCAAATGCGAAGCGTATTACACCGCTGAGGACAACGCGCTGGTGCAGGACTGGTCCGCCCGGGTGTCAGAACTGAACGGCGCCGCCTTCGCGAACCCGCCATACAGCCGCGCCAGCATGCATGAAGATGAGTACATCACCGGAATGCGTTACATCATGCAGCACGCCAGCTCGATGCGTGACAAGGGCGGTCGCTTTGTCTTCCTGATCAAGGCTGCAACCAGCGAGGTGTGGTGGCCTGAAGATGCCGATCACGTTGCGTTTATCCGCGGCCGCATTGGTTTCGATCTGCCGATGTGGTTTGTGCCAAAAGACGAAAAGCAGGTGCCGTCCGGAGCGTTCTTCGCAGGTGCAGTCGCCGTATTCGACAAGACCTGGCGCGGCCAGGCGATGAGCTATATCAGCCGTAAGGATCTGGAAGCGCGCGGGGATGCTTTCATGGCGCAGATCCGCCGCGAAGCTGAGCGCCTGATTAAGAAGGTTGAACCACAGCAACAACCGCAAAATATTCCGGAAATTATTCCAGAAGCCGTAGCGCCAGTGGAAGAGGCTCCGCCAGCAGCTGCTGAGCCAGAACTGCCGCTGAGCAAGAAAGATATTCTGGAGCAAAGCGGTTTTAACTTCTGGGCGTGTGCATGTGCGGCTTTCGGCGACAAAGAGGCATACACATTCTCCGAATCGCGCTTTGCACACACCTGGGCGTCTGATTCCGTCACAGCACCGGAATTTATCGTTGTGCCGACGGAAACGATCGCCAAAGCGGTAGAGCTGATTAAAGAGAATATCGATCAGCAGCAGCTCATTGCGTGGCTGGATCAGCAGAGCTTTGAGCATGACAACATCCGCGAGGATATGAAGTCCCGCCTGCTAACCCTGGCGCCAGAGGTGATCACCGAATACGGGATAGAGGCCGCTGAGGTAACGGCAGTTCTCGAGTCCATCCCCCAGCATCACTGGCGCAACATTCGTTCTCTGAGGGCCCGGTTCCGGCTTCTGATGGATGAACGTAAAGCCGGCAAGCAAGAGGAGCAGGCCGCATGAAGTTGGTCCTTCCATTCCCGCCGAGCGTTAATGCCTACTGGCGATCCCCAAACAGCGGACCGTTGAAAGGCCGCACTCTCGTTAGCGCTAAGGGCCGGGCGTATCAGAGCGAGGCATGCGCGGCGATAGTTGAGCAGCTGCGCAGATTACCCAAGCCCAGCAGCGCGCCAGCGGCGGTGGAGATCTTTCTTTTCCCTCCGGACGCCCGCCGTCGCGACATCGACAACTACAACAAAGCGCTGTTCGACGCGCTGACCCACGCGGGCATCTGGGAGGACGACAGCCAGATTAAGCGAATGCTGGTGGAATGGGGACCGGTGCTGAAAGGTGGCAGGGTCGATATCACGATCACACCCTACAGGCAGGAGGTGGATAAATGTCCAGCTGTGGGTTGAAAGAAAGTCGATCTGGCAGTAATGTCAAAAAGTGCAAGCGAAGCGGGCGTGCAGGCCCCTCGCAATACAATCAGTGGAGAACAAAATGAGTCAATTGCTCGTGATTGATGGCGTTTCCGTACGCCAGTTTTTTGAATTTAATTATTGCCTCAACGATCTGCAGAAGGCAGCCGTCAGCGCCCATGGTGAAACCCGTTCACCTCGCTCTATGGAGGTCTATGAATTTATGCGCAGACCCGAGACGCAGGCTCTTGTCGATTTGCTTGAAAAAGAAACTACGGGAAATTCCCGTAGCGCTCCAGTTATAACAATCCAGGGGCGCAATGGCGGTACTTACGTCTGTAAAGAGCTGGTTTATGCTTACGCCATGTGGATCAGCCCATCATTTCACCTTAAGGTAATTCGTACTTTTGACAGGGTGGTAAGCCAACCTGAACCAGCTTCAAGCGTCGCCGCTGATAAAATGCAGGCTGGCGTTATCCTGCTCGATTTTATGCAGCGATCTCTTAACCTTTCCAATTCCTCTGTGCTTGGAGCGTGCCAGAAGCTGCAGGATGCAGTTGGTCTGCCGAACCTTGCCCCGCAGTACGCCATTGATGCCCCTGCTGGTGCTCCTGATGGCTCCAGCCGGCCTACGCAATCCCTGAGTGCGTTGCTCAAAGCTAACGGCATCCGTATGTCGGCAACCCTGGCTTACCAGCAACTGGCGAAGCTGGGGATCGTTGAGCAGAAAGAACGCCGCAGCCGGTCAGGTGCTAATGGCATCAAACGCTTCTGGGCGATGACAGCGAAAGGCTGTATGTACGGCAAAAACATCACCAGCCCGGCAAACCCACGCGAAACGCAGCCGCATTTCTTCGAGTCAAAATTTCCGGAGCTGTTGCGCCTGCTCGAAACCGTGCATTGAGGTATCTGTGAGAGCGTTACTAACCCCTGTCGTCATAAAAGAGTTCGGGATCGTGGCGTTCCGGCCTGGTCCTGAGCTTATGCCGCATTTCCATCGCGGTCGCATTCTTCTGGAGAACGAGCCGGAGCGCCTGGCGGGGCTACCAATCGGGGAGATCCCGGCGGCGCGACAGCCGCTGGCGGAGGACCCGGCAATGGTGCCCGTGTTTGAGCATGCCGATGTGATTAGGCGGGCCGGTGGCCTGTCATGTCTCGAAGGCTGGCTGTTGCGGGAATCCGGCTGCCAGTACCGGCACGGCGACTACCACCACCACGAAATGGTCACCATGCGACATGCGCCCGGCGTGCTGCGGCTGTGCTGGGCCTGCGATGTCCGGGTGCGGGAGCAATTTACTAACGAACTGGCGGGCATTGCGCGGGAGAACCTGGTAGCCTGGCTACTGTCGGTTGTTCGCGTGGGGCTGGGTTTCGATGATTTGCACGCGGTGACCCTGCCAGAACTGTGCTGGTGGCTGACGCTTAACAACCTGGCGCATGTCATACCTGAGACGGTGGCGCGCAAGGTCCTGCGTATCCCGGCCGAGAAAATGCAGTCGGTGATGCGTGAGGCTGACATTGTGCCGTCGGTACCGCCCACCAGCATCGTAGAGGAGGCCGTTAAAAAGGTGCTGGCGCTGCAGGTGGATCCGGAGACGCCGGAATCCTTCATGTTGAGGCCAAAGCGCCGACGCTGGCAAAACGAGAAATACACCCGCTGGGTAAAGGCGCAGCAGTGCGCATGTTGCCAGAACCCGGCAGACGACCCCCACCACCTGATCGGCCACGGCATGGGTGGCATGGGCACCAAAGCGCATGATTTGTTCGTGATTCCGCTGTGCAGGGCGCATCACGACGAATTGCACGCTGACGCTGTGGCATTTGAAGCGAAGTACGGCACGCAGCCGGAGCTGCTGTTGAAAACATTAGACCGGGCGCTGGCCATCGGCGCACTGGCGTAGACGGAGTGGAGAACGCTATGAATCTGGACGGAGTTTTAAAGTTTTTTGCACCGAAAGGGATGCACATCTCTGATAGCGTGCGCGCAACCGCGGGCGATCAGTTAACGGTAACCGACATCATGGCGGCGCTGGGCATGACCCAAGCCGACGCCGGGATCGGTTTGGCTATGTACCTGGGGAAGGCAGGTATCAGCCCACAGGATAAAGAAGCCGCTATCAACTGGCTGACGGAGTACGCCAAGCAGCACGCACCAATGGCCGTGCGTAAAGCAGCTGGTAAAAAGTTTCCTCTCTGCATGCGGATCCTCGCCAGATTCGCATTCAAGGATTACGCCTCATCAGCTGCTGACAGTACCGATTGCCAGAAATGCCGGGGCAAGGGCTTTATTACCAGAACCAGCGTGATCACCAAAAGCCATTACACGATGCGCCTGCCTCAATTTGCCAAGGATCTGGGCCAGTCTCCATCTGATTTTGAAGTCTTCCGCGAGGTAAAGGACGTGGAACACCAGCTGTGCGGCAAGTGCAACGGAACCGGCCAGATCAGTAAGCGCTGCCAGTGTGGCGGATCTGGTCAAACCCTCGACCGAAAGCAAACTGAGTTGCAGGGCGCGCCAGTCTATAAGGAGTGCAAACGGTGTGAGGGGCGAGGGTACAGCAGGCCGAAATCATCGGTGGCGTATCGCGGCGTTCTGGCCGAGCTGGACAGTCTTCCTGATCGCACCTGGCGATACAGCTGGAAGCCATTCTATGAAAGCCTGGTGACGAAATGCTTTCAGGAAGAGAGCAACGCAGATGCGGAACTCAAAAAAGTAACAAAAGGGCAAGGTTTGCTCTAAATCTCATATTTTGGCGTCACGTTACTTGCAATATTGCCGTTTTTGTGTAAATTTGACGTTAACGATGGGCATTGTATGTTCACAGTTAAGAAACCCGCCACTGAGCGGGTTTTTTCGTGTTGTAGCTTTTTGTGAGCTGATTGAATTCTTGAAGAATATAGATGCTTTATCCATTTAGCTCGCTAATCCTTTCATAATTTTTAATTTGTAATAAATGTAGTATCTTGTCCCTAATTATTAATTGATTTAAACATAGGGGGCATCGCATGAGAGTCACGGCGTTATGCATGGAATGTCATAAGGAATTTGGACATCCAAGTGTTGAAATTTTTAATTTGCCGTATTATGAAAACCGAATTGCTATTGTGGAATGTTCACATGGGCATAAAAGCGCGCTGGTGCTACAGAGCCAAAAATTTGAGGTTCTTATGGAATCAGGAGCTAGTGCCCTTTTAAATGGGTTTACTTTGGAGGCATGTGCCACCTTTTACGCGGCGCTTGAGCGAACCTATGAATTTGCAATTCGCGTTTTTATGCGTGCTAAACAGATAGATGATGAATCATTTGCAGGCATGTTCAAAGAGATGGCTAGAATGTCTGAAAGGCAGGTTGGCGCATTTATGGCCCTTTACCTGCTAGCAACAGGAAATGTTTATAGAATAGATACTAAACTCTCTACATTTAGAAATGGTATAATACATAAAGGGATAATACCTAACCCAGAGGAAGCTGGTGATTTTTGCGCGGTCGTTTACACAAAAATTATAGATATTATTAATGTGTTAAAAGATGATTTTCCCGAGCATGTAACAGAGGTTGTTGCAGCTGATATGTTTGAGAGGCAGTCTTCATTAGATATTAATATGCCTAAAGCCACAACGACTGGAACGATTTTTTTCAACTTGTCATTTTCAGGCGATGAAAAAAATTTCCACGAAGCTATGGAAAATTTCAAAGATGCAGCGCAACGGCTACAAATGTTGTGAGAACAATTTATATCTATAAATGATGATTCTTAGAAAATATTCCTAAGCACTCACTTGCAATATAAAAGGCCAGCATAAAATCTGGCCTTTTATATTGCAGATTTCTGATACTTCCATTTCAAGACTTTAAAAATTACACGTAATAATTTGAATCATTCCCACACAACACCCGCGAACCTGCGAGGTGAGAGATATGAAAATGCATAATGACCCCCACTCCTGGACGGAGTTAATCGATCTACTCCACAGCTGGTGGCGTGGTGAAACACCCATTGGCGCTGTGCTGCTGTCAGTTGTAATGGCAGTGCTAAGAATTGCTTACGGCGGAGGTGGCTGGAAAAAGATGCTGCTGGAAGGGCTGATGTGCGGTGCCATGACATTGACCGCTGTATCCGCTCTGGATTACGTAAACCTTCCTCAATCTCTCTCCATCGCTATCGGCGGGGCGCTGGGCTTTGTCGGCGTCGAGCAAGTCCGTTCTGTAGCAAACCGAGTTATCAACGTCCGCTTTGGTGGTGACACCAAGTAAGGAACCCTATGAATCAGGCACAATTTCAGAAGGCGGCTGGGCTAAGCGCCGGGTTAGCTACGCGCTGGTATCCAGACATCGACGCGGCAATGAAAGAGTTCGGCATCACCGCCGTTAACGATCAGGCCATGTTCATCGCGCAGCTGGGCCACGAGTCGGCAGGCTTTACCTCGCTGGTGGAGAACTTCAACTACTCGGTAGACGGCCTGAAGAAAACTTTCGGTAAGCGCCTGACGCCGTACCAGTGCGAGATGCTGGGCCGTGTTGACGGTAAGCAGAACGCCCACCAGCCGCAGATCGCAAACCTAGTATACGGTGGCCGCATGGGCAACATTGCCGAGGGCGACGGCTGGAAATATCGTGGTCGTGGTCTGTTGCAGATCACCGGGCGTGAGAACTACACCAAATGTGGAGTTGCCCTGAGGCTGGATCTGGTAAGCACGCCGGAGCTGTTGGTACAGGAGCGGCACGCGGCCCGTTCGGCGGCCTGGTTCTTTGCGTTACGCGGTTGCCTGCTTTACTCCGGCGATATTGTGCGGGTCACACAGATCATCAACGGCGGACAGAATGGGCTGGCTGACCGGAAGGTGCGTTACAGTCGGGCGCTGGCGGCGCTGTCATGAAGCTGCGTTACGTTCTGCTGGCGCTGGTGGTCACTGTCTCGGTTACCGGGACGATCGCCTGGCGTTCTGGCTGGAGTGCGCACGCTGACCATATCAATGCGCTGGCGGCGAAGAAGAAGGATAAAGCCGAGAAGATTATTCAGCCTGTTGAAGCGAAAGCCGCTGCGGCCACCGCCGAAAGCAAAGTGATTTACCGGACCATTACACGCGACGTGGTGAAATATGTTCAGTCTCCGGATCGTACTGTGTGCCAGTTTGACGATGATGCTGTGCAGCTGCGCCAGCGTGCAATCGACGCTGCCAACTCCATCAGCGGATTTGATGCAGGAGCCGTGCCGGGCAAGTGATGCTGGCACCAATAGCGACGAAGACCTGCAGGCGGATATAGAAACTGCCGAATGTCTGCGCCAGCTCCGGCTCGACAAGTATCGCTGGCAATCTTGGTACAATGCAGTGAAATGACTACAGAGCTTGTGGTAACGTCGGATTTTAAACCATGGAAATCCGCAATGAGTGCTCTATCGATTTTGACCGCAGTTAGTAGATTCATTAATCAGTTTCAGGCTCGAAAAAGCGACCAAACAAGCGAAGCAATAAGGGCTGTTCTAAAAGCGCTACATGAATCTGAGAAATATTTTATTTGTCTCGAAAAAGGGGCCTCTCGAGACACTGGGAAAGAGCATGATATATCTAATTTATGGATAGAGGCCGCAGAACCGGTAAGGCGAGTGGACCGTGAGTTCTCTGACTGGTGCAGATTTAAGGCGAAGTATTGGCTGACTAGGGATAGTTATACAGCCGATGATATCAAGCAGCTGAATATCGGTCTGGATACAATGAATAGAAGATTGCATAAGCTGATGGATGAAGAAAGTTGACTCTTAATCTCTGCTTTTATAAAGAAGCCCTGCATTTGCGGGGCTTTTTACTAACTGAGGAAACCTGATGAACGAAGCAAAACCGCAGGATGGCAGTACCGTTAAAGGCTACCGAGAACTGTCATTTGGTGAAATTGGCAAGATGAACCAGTTTAAGGATCTCAGCCGCCAGTTTATTAAGTTGCTGCGTGAGCATGTAGGTGATGTACAACGCACTCCTCACGACTGGGAAGCTGTTGAGTGGATACGCCAGGCAGAGCTCGATATGAAGCGAGCCTGTATGGCCGCCTGCCGCTCAGTGGCGAGACCTGACGACGATTGCTAAGGCATTACAGCAGGCATTCACTGAGTGCCTGAGATAATGCTTTTGGTTACAATAGCTTCACTAAATATGGTGAGGTGAAAATGGATACAGATTTAATTGCCTTCGAAACCCTAATAGCGGCTCAAGAGACAGCAAAATGGACCTATTGGATGATGTTTGCCACATGGTTTGCTGGTGCTGCGACGTTTTCTGCTGTTGTGTTAACGCTTTATATTGCCAATCGGAAACCCGTTCCATCACTTAAAATCACTGCCTCCAACGTAATAATTTCACCGTTGCCAGGTATTACCCAGCAAGGATACGGCATAACAGTGGCAAATATAGGAAGCTCAACTGCAGTTATAAGCTCAATTCACTGGGAATTCGGCGGTAAACAGAAGGTTGTACAATTTTTTGAACCTGGTGTATCAAGCCCGATGCCGAAAAAACTTGAGCATGGTGAGTCGGCATTCTTCTTTATTGAGCTTGATGATTTTTCAAGTTGGGTTAAATCAATGAAAACAAATATTCAAAATGCAGAAGGGTCGGTTAGTAAACTGAAAATCGTTGCTAACCTTTCTACTGGGCGCTCAGTGAAATGCAAGGCTGAGATGTCGTTAAGGAAGGCTTTAAACGAAATCACTTGAAAGCGATCTAGCAATTTTGATTTTAATGATTAGCTACTAGCTTTTGCTGGTGGCTTTTTTATTGCCATTACAATGGGCAGACCCATCGTAATGGCTGTAGCGGATAAATATCAAATATCCCCTACAGGGGATAAATGCGAATAGCCGCAGGCATTCACACAGTGCCAGTGATAATGCAATTCAGGGGTCAATTTATGCAAAAAATAAAAGTTACTATTGCTCGTCTCGAGGGGCACTGTGATGGCATCGTTCTCGGCACTCATGTCACTTTTCAGATTATCCAGAATGGATGCGTGCTTGCGCAGGACTCGTTATCTGGTAAAGCTACCCACCCCTTTTCTAAAACGTATGATGTTAATGCCAGTGAAGAAGACATTTATGTAGTGCATGACCGCCATGATTTGAACTGGTTAACGATTACGGTAGAGCTTATTGAATAATATTTATTTTGCATTCTCAATTGCATAGCATGTCTCTGGGTACCCAAAGGAGATAACTATGTTTGTTGCAGAAGGCTTAAAGCCTGACCTCGATAATAAAGGATGGGTTAAAGGCTGGGGAGTTGTTCGGAAATCCCCATGGCATTTAGTCGGTGTTTACGCCACCAAAGACGTTGCTGAAACAAAAGCAGCTTCCTCAGGGGAGGGCTATGAAGCGCACTATGGCTCACACCGATTAGGGAGTGATGACTTCATTCACGGCATGTGAGTGAAACACGCTAATGGTCTGGCCTCGCATTCGCGGGGCTTTTTTTATGCGCATTAATAGGTGCTTAATATGGCAAAGAACTACTACCAGGACGGCAATACCATGGACTGGCATAACGGGACAGCAAAAGCTGTGGTGTCTGGCCAGCCGGTGGTTGTTGGTGCGATAACCGGTATTGCTCAGCATGATATTGCTGTAGACAGCGATGGTGTGCTGATGATGACCGGGGTGTTTGTCTTGCCGAAGGTGGCAACGGAGACCTGGCAGCGTGGCGCACGCCTCTGGCTGACGAAAGATGGCAAACTGACCAGCAGCGCGAAGGATGGTTCGGATGATAACGCCGTGGCAGGCACTGCATGGATCACCACGAATGCCAACGAAGCAGAGGGGCGTGTGCGTCTCGGCTTCTGACCAGCGCCACCGGCCTCTGGCAGGCCTCAAGGCGGCCCAGCCCTCCCGGATTTCATGCAAATGACAATCATTATCATATCGATGGGTCCTCCCGGAGGGGGAGCCTGCCACGAGGCGGCGGGCACGCGGAAAACGGCTAGTTTTCGTGATCCAGGGTCATCATCATCATGTGCATAACTGTATGATTTTTATCAGTGACGTTTTGCAATGATGTCGAATCGTTCAAAAAGTGTTCACCATCATGGACCAGGAACTCTCCACCCTGAAGCTGAACATCAATCAGCTGGCAGGGATCACCGGCGTTCATCGCCAGACTGTTGCCGCCAGGCTTAAGCAAGTCGAGCCTGCACTGGGCAGCAACAACAAACTCAAACTCTATCTCATCACCGATGTGCTGACCGAGCTGATGGCACCCGTCGTCGCGTCCAGCGCCGAAGATATGACGCCCTCGGACAGGCTCGCCCACTGGAAAGCGGAAAACGAGCGGCTCAAATTCGAGCAGGATACCGGCCAGTTAATCCCGGCTGATGAGGTGGCCCGTGAATTTTCTGTCATGGCAAAAGCTGTGGTGCAGGTGCTGGAAACGCTGCCGGATATTCTGGAGCGTGACTGCGCGCTTAACCCCGCAGCTGTCAGCCGAGTGCAGAGTGTGATTGACGATCTTCGCGACCAGATTGCGCAGCGCGTGCTGGACGCAGAACCGGAGGAGGATGAGCCAGAGGAGGACTGATGGCGAAGCGGGCATCTGCCCGGGGGATCCGAAAGGATGTCCCTGGAATACTTCGTGCCCCACGCCGCATGCTGGTGGCCGATGCAGTCAGTAAATTTATGCGCGTGCCAATGGGTGCCGGTAACTCCGTTCCCTGGGATCCGAACCTGGCTCCGTATGTACTCGAGCCAATGAACTGCCTGGCGTCGCGCGAGTATGACGCAGTGGTGTTTGTCGGCCCGGCGCGAACCGGGAAGACGATTGGCCTGATTGATGGGTGGGTAGTTTATAACGTGGTCTGCGACCCGTCTGACATGCTGATTATTCAGATGACAGAGGAAAAGGCCCGCGAGCACTCGAAGAAACGACTGGATCGCACGTTCCGTTGCAGTCCGGAAGTGGCAACCCGCCTGAGTCCCCGCAGGAACGATAATAACGTTTACGACAGGACATTCAGGGCGGGTAACTATCTCAAGATAGGCTGGCCATCGGTCAATATCATGTCCTCGTCGGATTACAAGTGCGTCGCCCTGACCGATTATGACCGCTTCCCGGAGGATATCGACGGGGAAGGTGATGCATTTTCCCTGGCCTCCAAGCGTACCACCACGTTTATGTCGTCCGGCATGACGCTGGTGGAGAGTTCACCAGGCCGGGACATCCGCGATACGAAGTGGCGCCGGAGCTCGGCGCATGAAGCTCCGCCAACAACCGGCATTCTGTCACTGTACAACCGCGGCGACCGCCGGCGCTGGTACTGGCCATGTCCACATTGTGGTGAGTTTTTCCAGCCAGAGATGACGGCGATGACCGGTTACCGGGAAATCAGCGATCCGGTAAAGGCCAGCGAAGCGGCCTGTATCCATTGCCCTTCCTGCTCCGGGGTGATCACCGCCGACCAGAAACGTTCCCTGAATATGAAAGGTGTCTGGCTGCGTGAGGATCAGCAGATCGACAGCAGCGGAACAATAACGGGTGCCGGACGGCGGTCGCGTATCGCATCGTTCTGGATGGAAGGCCCGGCAGCTGCATATCAGACCTGGGCCCAACTGGTTTACAAACTGCTGACCGCTGAACAGGAGTACGAAGCGACCGGCAGCGAAGAAACGCTGAAGACGGTCATTAACACCGACTGGGGACTCCCGTATCTCCCGCGCTCAAGTATTGAGCAACGCAAAGGTGACGAACTGCTGCAGCGCGCCGAACCGGTTGAACGGCGGCGCGTGCCTGCTGGCGTCAACTTCCTGGTGGCGACCGTCGATGTTCAGGGCGGTAAAAACCGGCGATTTGTGGTGCAGGTTGTTGGCTACGGCGCCCACGGCGAGCGGTGGGTGGTTGACCGGTACAACATCATGCAGTCGATGCGCACCACGCCCGATGGTGAAAGCTACCACATAGATCCTGCCAGCTACCCGGAGGACTGGGATCTGCTGCGCACCGATGTGCTGGAGAAAACCTGGGCGCTTGATGGCGAACCGGGCAAGCGAATGAGCCTCCTGGCCATGGCCGTCGACTCCGGTGGTGAAGATGGCGTTACCGACAATGCCTATGAGTTCTGGCGGCGCTGTCGCCGTGACGGTCTGCAGCGCAAAGTCTGGCTTTTCAAGGGTGACAGCCAGACCCGGGCGAAGCTGATTACCAAAACCTACCCGGATAACACCGGGCGTTCTGCCCGGCGCGCGAAGGCGGCCGGTGATGTCCCTCTCTACCTTCTCCAGACAAACGCACTGAAAGACCGGATCAACAACGCGCTGTGGCGCGATGTGCCGGGGCCGAACTACGTGCATTTCCCTGACTGGCTGGGAGGGTGGTTTTACGACGAACTGACCTATGAGGAGCGATCAGCTGATGGGAAATGGACGAAGCCTGGTAAGGGGGCTAACGAAGCGTTTGACCTTATGGTTTACGCGCATGCCCTGGTCATTCTTCATGGTTACGAAAAAATTAAGTGGCCTGATGCGCCTGAGTGGGCGCGCCGGGAGAGTTATCTGGTGGTTGAGCCATCGCCAGACGCGCCTCCAGTGGCACCGCCGCCGGTTGCAAAACCGCCAGTATCAGAGCCAAAGGCTACGAAGCCAGCCCGTGAATCGGCATGGTCATCATCATCAGGAGGCTGGGTGTGAATCTCAATGATATTCAGGACATGGTCCGCCGTTATACCGAAGCGGAAATGGCGGTCCTGCAGGGCAAGTCCATCACGTTTAATGGTCAGCAGATGACCATGGAGAACCTGAGCGAGATACGAAAAGGCCGTCAGGAGTGGGAGCGAAAAGAGGCTGCTGCCGTGGCTGCCGCAACGGGCAGGGGTGGCTCCTTTAAACTGGCGAGGTTCCCGCGATGAGCGCCCTGGATAATCTGATAGGTGTATTTTCCCCGGGCTGGAAAGCGGAGCGCCTTAAGTCGCGCATGATGATCCAGGCGTATGAGGCTGTCATTCCTACCCGGACGCACCGGGCAAAACGCGAAAACCGCTCCGCGAATCAGCTGACGCAATTCGGCGGGCGATCGCTGCGCGAACAAGCCCGGTGGCTGGACTGTAACCACGATCTGGTGATCGGCATCCTTGATAAACTCGAAGAGCGCATTGTGGGGGCAAAAGGCATCATCGTGGAGCCGCAGCCCCTGATGAGTAACGGCGGCATCGCTACAGACCTTGCTACACAGATCCGCGCCAAATGGGCGGAGTGGTCCGTTTCTCCGGATGTTACCGGGCAGTTTACCCGACCAGTGCTTGAGCGCCTGATGTGCCGGACCTGGTTACGTGACGGCGAGGTGTTCGCGCAACTGGTCAGTGGCACCGGGAACGGTCTGTCGCCTGTGGCAGACATTCCTTTCTGGATTGAGGCGCTGGAACCGGATTTTGTGCCGATGGAGCGGACAGAGCCGGGTCAGAAGTTGTGCCAGGGCATTTACCTGAATGACTGGGGCCGCCCGACCCGATATATGGTCTACAAAAACCTGCCGGCGGAAGGCATGCGCCAGGGAGATACCAAGGATATTCAGGCGGAGAACATGCTTCACCTGAAGTTTATGCGCCGCCTGCATCAAATTAGAGGTAACTCGCTGCTTGCCGGGGTGCTGATGCGTCTTTCGGCGCTGAAGGAGTACGAGGACGCTGAACTGACCGCTGCCCGCATTGCTGCGGCACTGGGCATGTTCATCAAGAAAGGTGATGGTCAGTCGTATCCGGAAGACAGCGCGCAGGGCTCCCGGGAACTGAACATTGAACCCGGCATGCTGTTTGACGATCTCCGCCCGGGTGAAGATATCGGGATGATCAAGTCAGACCGACCAAATCCCAACCTCGAAACTTTCCGTAATGGCCAGCTACGAGCTGTAGCCGCCGGTTCGCGCGGTAGCTTTTCAAGTATCGCCCGTAACTACGACGGAACATACAGCGCGCAGCGCCAGGAGCTGGTGGAGTCAACCGAAGGCTATTTCATTCTTCAGGACGCATTCATCGCTGCGATCACACGACCTATGTACCGGGCCTGGCTCAGGATGGCGATTGCTTCAGGCGAGATCACGGTCCCGAAAAATGTCGATAAAGCCACGCTCTTTAGCGCCGTGTTCTCCGGGCCCGTTATGCCCTGGATTGACCCGGTCAAAGAGGCGAACGCCTGGAAAATTCTGCTGCGTGGCGGTGCTGCGACAGAGAGTGAATGGGTGCGCGCCCGCGGCGCAAATCCTGATGATGTTAAGCGCCGCCGTAAGGCGGAGGTTGACGAGAACCGTAAACAGGGGCTGGTGTTTGATACCGACCCGGCAAATGACAAAGGAGACACTCGTGTCCAGGAAGCAAAACCGGGTAAAGAACCGCCCGAAAGCCCAGGCAAAAAATAGCTGGTTCCGTATGCAGGCCAGTTCGGAAAACGAAGCTGAGATCTATATCTACGACGAGATCGGCTACTGGGGGGTAACGGCGAAGCAGTTCGTCGCAAACCTTAAGGCGCTGGGCAACGTCAACCACATCAAATTACACATCAACTCCCCTGGTGGCGATGTCTTTGACGGTATCGCCATTTTTAATGCCCTGAAATTCCACGGCGCGGCGATCACCGTTTATATCGACGGTCTGGCTGCCTCAATGGCATCAGTTATCGCCATGGTAGGAAACCCGGTCATCATGCCGGAAAACACCATGATGATGATCCACAAGCCGTGGGGTTTTGCTGGTGGTGATGCTGATGACATGCGCGACTATGCCGACCTGCTCGACAAAGTGGAGTCGGTGTTGATCCCGGCATACGCGCAGAAGACGGGCAAAAGCACCGAAGAAATTGCGGCAATGCTGGAGGATGAGACCTGGCTCTCCGGCACTGAATGTCTGGAGCTGGGCTTCGCTGACCAGGTCACACCATCCTTGCAGGCAATGGCCTGCATCCATTCGAAACGTATTGAGGAATTTGAAAAGATGCCAAACAGCATTCGCAACATGGTCACCCCGCCGCGCAATACCGCTACGCGCGAAACACAGCAGCCAACTGCCACCCAGCCGGCTCCGGCGGCAGGTGCCAGCGAAACAGATATCCGTGCGCAGGTTATTGCGGAGCAAAAGGCACGCGTGAACGGTATTCAGGACCTCTTCGCCATGTTCGGCGGAAAGCATCAGGAGCTGCAGGCTAAATGTATTGCCGATCCAGAGTGCTCGGTCAGCCAGGCGAAAGATGTTCTTCTGGCAGAGCTCGGTAAAAATGCCACGCCGTCCAACACCACTACGCAGGGTCAGGCCCATGTGTATGCCGGGAACGGTAACTTTGTTGGCGACGGGATCCGCCAGGCGCTGATGGCGCGTGCCGGTTATGAAAATGTTGAGCGTGACAACGTCTATAACGGTATGACGCTGCGCGAATACGCCCGCATGTCCCTGACCGAGCGCGGCATCGGGGTCTCCAGTTACAACCCGATGCAGATGGTTGGTTTTGCGCTGACGCACAGCACCTCCGATTATGGCAATATCCTGCTCGATGTCGCCAACAAAGCGCTGTTGCAGGGCTGGGATGAAGCGGCTGAGACCTTTGAACTCTGGACCAAAAAAGGCCAGCTGTCTGACTTCAAAACGGCGCATCGCGTCGGCATGGGCGGCTTCCCGTCCCTGCGTCAGGTGCGAGAGGGCGCGGAGTATAAGTACATCACCACTCAGGATAAGGGTGAAACCATCGCGCTGGCCACTTACGGTGAGATCTTCTCCATCACCCGCCAGGCCATTATCAACGATGACCTGAACCAGCTGACTGACGTTCCGATGAAGATGGGCCGCGCTGCAAAAGCCACTATCGGTGACCTGGTCTACGCCGTGCTGACCGGTAACGGAAAACTTTCAGATGGCAAGGCGCTCTTCCATGCTGACCATGCCAACCTTTCAGCTGGCGCCATCAGCGTTGACAGCCTGGATAAGGCCCGCCAGAACATGCGCAAGCAGAAAGAGGGCGAGCGCGCCCTGAACATTCGTCCGGCCTACATGCTGGTTCCGGTGGGTCTGGAAACATTAGCCAGCCAGACCATTAAGTCAGCAAGCGTGAAAGGGGCTGATATCAATGCCGGCGTGGTGAACCCGCTGCAGAACTTTGCCGAAGTGATCGCAGAAGCGCGTCTGGATGACGCCGACCCGGCGGCCTGGTATCTGGCTGCCGCACAGGGCACCGATACCATCGAAGTGGCGTACCTCAATGGCATTGATGCCCCGTACATTGACCAGCAGGAAGGTTTCACCACTGATGGGGTTGCGACGAAAGTCCGCATCGATGCTGGTGTGGCGCCGCTGGATTATCGCGGTCTGGCGAAATCATCCGGTAAGTAATCCCCAAAAAATGAACCGGCCCGTAAGGGCTTTTTTTATATCTGCAACATGGCCCCGGCAGGGGCCATACGGAGAGCTCATGAAGAATTTCGTACAGGATGGTCACACTATTGATTTGACCAACTCGGGTTCGGCGGTGATCACCAGTGGCACGCCGGTTGCCGTGGGTGATGTTCTGGCGATCGCTATCGCTGATATTGCCGTCGGCGAAACTGGTACGTGCCTCACCAGTGGCGTCGTTCAGTTGCCGAAGCTGGCGGCGGATGATATCGCCCAGGGCAAGACCGTGTACTTCAAAAGCGGGAAAGTGCAACTGGAGGCCACCGGCGCGACACCGGCCGGGAAAGCCTGGCAGGCTGCCGGTGCGAACGTCGCCGCCGTACTGGTTAAGCTCAATGGCTAACCCCTTCGACGCGATGGTGGCCCGTATGGACGCGGCCACCGTCAATCTGATGGCTGATAAGGTCACGATCAACGGGGTCATTTTTGATGCTGTAGAAAGCCAGTTTGTCGCAGAAATGGGGCCGCTGGTGGGGGATGGCCTGTCACTGGTGGTGTTCTCCCCGGCAGTGTCGCCACGCAAAGGCGATGTCATTCACTGGAAGGGCCAGGACTACACCGTTACCCGCAAACAGTTGTTCAACGGTAAGCCACAGATCTGGATTGAGTAATGGAGGCTCTATGTCCATTAAAGGGCTCGAACAGGCGATCGCTAACCTGGAAAGCATCAGCAAAACCGCTGTGCCACGTGCATCCTCTCAGGCGGTGAACCGTGTGGCTACCCGGGCGATATCCCGCAGCACCCGTCAGGTTGCGAAGGAAACCCGGGTGCAGCGAAAACTCGTCAATCAGCGTGCACGCCTGAAGAAAGCCACGGTACGTAAACCGCAGGCCACTATTCGGGTCAATCGGGGCAACCTCCCGGCGATCAAGCTGGGTGTAGCCAGCGTCCGACTCTCCAGGCGAAAACGTGACAAAGCCGGTGTCCGAAGTGTTCTGGTCATCGGGCGGTTTCGCTTCCCGGGCGGATTCATTCAGCAGCTTAAAAACGGGCGCTGGCATGTCCTGCGGCGAACGACGAAAAGCCGCTATCCGCTCGAGGTGGTGAGCATTCCTCTGGCAGCGCCACTGACTGAGGCCTTTAAGCAGGAAAGCACCCGCCTGACTGCTACCGATCTTCCAAAAGAACTCTCTGCGGCTTTACGCAATCAACTGAGGATAATTCTGACCAAATGAAACATCCCCTGATCCGCCAGGCGGTGCTGGATGCCCTGAAAGCGGGCGTGACTGACCCTGTCACGTGGTCTGACGGCCGTCCCGCTGTACTTGAGTCCGAAGATCTCCCGGCTGTCGCCGTCTATATCACTGACGCCCAGTCTACGGAGGAATCCATCGACGAAGATATCTGGCGCGCCACGCTTCATATCGAGGTGTTCCTGAAAGCGAGCGAAACGGATACCGCGCTCGATACCTGGATGGAAAGCAAAATCTATCCCCAGCTCAGCGAACTCCCCGGCCTCATTCCCTTAATCGAAACCATGTCTGCTCAGGGCTATGACTATCAGCGAGATGATGAAATGGCGACGTGGGGATCGGCCGATCTCAGATACTCAATTTCATACGTAATGTGAGGTAATCATGCCAACACCAAGCCCGCTTGAACCCGTGAAAGGGGCAGGCACAACGTTCTGGCTCTACACAGGTACAGGCGATCCCTATGCCAACCCGGCCAGCGATACTGACTGGACCCGCACGGCCAAAATCAAAGACCTGACACCAGGTGAACTGACCGCAGAGTCCTATGACGACACCTACCTTGACGATCCGAACGCAGACTGGGCCAACACAGCGCAGGGCGAGAAGTCAGCCGGTGAGGCCAGTTTCACTCTGGCGTGGAAACCTGGTGAATCCGGGCAGCAATCGCTGGTGGACTGGTTCTACAGCGGCGATGTGCGCGCCTACAAAATTAAATACCCGAACGGGACGATCGACGTCTTTAAGGGCTGGGTCAGCAGTCTCGGAAAAACTATCCCGGCGAAGGAGGTCATCACCCGCAGCGTGAAGATCAGTAACAACGGCAAGCCATCGCTGGCAGAAGAAAGCCGTACCCCGGCCGTGGCCGTCACCGGCGTAACGCTCGACAAGTCTACCCTTGCGGTTGCTGTCGGCGCCAAAAACACAATCAATGTTACGGTCGCGCCTTCCGGTGCTACTGATAAAACCTTCCGTGTAGCCTCGTCTGATCCGGCAAAAGCGACTGTAACCGCCAGCGGTAACGTACTGACTGTGACGGGTGTTGCTGCAGGTACTGCTGAAATTATCGTGATGATGAACGATGGTCTGAAAGTCGCGATCTGCCCTGTCACCGTTTCCTGACCGGCGGGGCGCTTGCCCCGTCATTTTTACTGGAGCATCCCATGAGTTTTCTGAAATCAGAGCCATTTACTTTTAACGGCAACACCATTGAGTTGTTTGAGCTGTCCGCGCTCCAACGTATCGAGCATTTGCAGTACCTGGCGCTGGATGAGAAATCCCTGCCAAAAGACGAAGGGGAAGAGGGTTATCTACCGTTACGGGTTGCCAGCAATATCAGGCGTGGTGCCCGGCTGATCGCGATGTCACTGTGGCAGGGAGACACCTCAAAGAATGTTGATTCTCTGCACCATGAAGTTCTGTCCGGGTGGTCGCCAGCAATGATTGGTGCCGGAGAACACTTCGTTAAAAACCTCTCTGACATGCTGCCTGTACAGGAGCCAGAGCTGACCAGCGGTGAGGAAAACGCAGACCACGCTGCTGTGGATGAGGAAGTGAGCGCGGAAAAGCGTTAGCCGGTGAGCTGAGTTTTGTGATGAAACTGGCGCGGGAGTTCCGGCGCCCGGACTGGCGCGCAATGCTTGCCGGCATGTCTTCGACTGAGCTGGCTGAGTGGGGGCGTTTTTATCAGAAGCAGTATTTTGAAAACGATTTGCTGGATGCGCATATCTCCCGGCTCAGTCATCTGGTTGTGTCTCTGATGTGCCCGGATACTGAACTAACCCCGCTTAATTTCAGCCTCCTAAACCCGCCTGAGCCGGAAACCTTACCGATGGATGATGATGTAATGATGTCTGTGGCGGAAAGCCTGGGAGGAGTGCGCTATGGCACAGTCAGTGGGTGATCTGGTCGTTAACCTTGACGTTGATTCGGCTAAATTTACCGAACAGGTGAATTACGTAAATAAGCAGCTGAAGGGGACGGGTAAAGCGGCCAACGATGCCGCCCTGCAGGTTCAGCAGGCATTTTCGAAGCAGGAACTGGCCGCAAAACGAGCCGGGATTTCTGTAGGCCAGTACAGTGCCGCGATGCGAACCCTACCGGCGCAGTTTACTGACATCGCGACGCAGCTGGCTGGTGGGCAAAGCCCCTGGCTCATCATGCTTCAGCAGGGCGGGCAAATTAAAGACCAGTTTGGTGGTCTCCGGCCTATGTTCAGTGCTTTGCTGGGAACGATCTCACCTACGATGATCGGAGTCGGGGCACTCGCCGCTGGCACCGCAGCGCTGATGTATTCGTATTATCAGGGATCGAGCACGCTCTCTGAATTTAATAAAACGCTGACATTGACCGGTAATACTGCTGGTCTCACAGCTGTTCGCATGCAGACCATTGCAGCGGCCGGAGAAAAAGCGGGGCTTACATTTAACCAGACCAGTCAGGCGCTGACCGCGCTTGTTACTGCAGGCGTTCGCGCGGGTGCAAACTTCGAAGAGCTTGCAATCTCGGTTGCGAAATTCACGGATGCATCCGGTCTGCCGGTCGATAAGGTGGCTGAAGCATTTGGGCGCATGGCCAATGATCCGGCGTCAGGGCTGCTGGCGATGGCGCAGCAGTTTCACAACGTCACGGCTGAGCAGGTTGCATATGTTGCCGCTCTGCAGCGCGCAGGGAATGAAGCAGGAGCACTGCAGGCGGCAAACGAAGCAGCAACGACCGGGTTCAACAAGCAGACTGCCAGCATCCGCGACAACATGGGCACGATTGAATCCGCCGCAGATTCCCTTAAAAAAGCATTCAAATCCATGTGGGATGCGGCACTGGATATCGGCAGGCCGGATACCTCTCAGGAAATGCTGAGTAAGGCAGAGGCGGCCTTTAAGCGGGCGGATGAAATCTGGAATTTGCGTAAGGGTGATCGTTATGTCAACGATGACGCGCGCGCCCGCTTCTGGAATGACCGTGAGACTGCCCGCCAGGCGCTGGACATGGCTCAGCAACAGGCCCGCAATTCTCAACTCGCCCAGGAAAATGCCAGTCGTGAGGCAGGACTGGAAGCCGATCGCCTCAAGTACGCACGACAGGCCCAGGCGAATTACAGCAAAACGCAGACGGCACTGGAGAAGTACACCGATCGCCAGAACGAACTGAATAAAGCGTTAAAAGAGGGGCGGATTCTCCAGGCTGATTACAACATCAATCTGGCCGCGGCGAAAAAAGAATATGAGGACTCGCTTAAGAAGCCGACGAAAACGAGGACGCCGGGCGGGACGAAACTTACCGACAATACCAGCGCTCAGACCCTCGAGTTGCAAACCCAGCTGGAGGTATTACGCCAGCACTCTGTAATCAACGACAAAATCAGCCAGCAGCGCCAGCAACTATGGAAAGAGCAGGCCAGATTTACGGTTCTTGAGCAGGCCGCCAAAACCCGCAACTTAACAGATGATGAAAAATCCCTTCTCGCCAGCAAGGACAAGGTGCTCGCCCAGGCGGAAATCAATGCAAGGCTCGGGGATCAGATTGTTACCCAGGAGCGCCTCAATCGACTGCAGGATACCTCGCAGAAGTACGTAACTCAGATGAGCGAGAAAACACGGGCGCTGGCAGAAAGTGCGGGTATGAGCAGCCGCCAGACCCAGCGTCGCCTTGAGGAAGCGCAGCTGCTGCAGGGCTGGAAAAATGCAGGGGGTAATGAAGGGGATCAGCAGTACCAGAACGAACTGAATGCGCTCAGGAATTACTATGGTGAACAGGACGCCCTCCGCCAGAACTGGCAGGCTGGCGCCAAAACGGCCTGGGCTGACTATGTTGATTCTGCTGACGATGCCTACGGGCAGGTGAAATCGCTGGCCGCCGCCACGTTTGACGGAATCGGACAGAGCATGGCCGACATGCTTACGACCGGTAAAGGAAAATGGTCAGATTTCACAAAATCCATTCTGTCGATGATGGCGCAGATCCTCGTGAAGCAAGCCATGGTCGGGGTGGTTGACTCCGCCTCTACAGCTCTTGGTTTTGCCACTGGCGGATTTACGGGTTACGGCGGCAAAAACGACCCGGCCGGTATTGTCCATCGGGGGGAATTTGTCTTCACCAAAGAGGCGACCAGCCGGATCGGCGTCGGAAACCTGTATAGCCTGATGCGAGGATATGCCAGCGGTGGCCTTGTGGGAGGTGGTAAGGGCATCGCCACGCCTCTGGGGGTGAGTGTTTATGCTCCAGTCACGGTTACCCCTTCCCAACAGAGTTCGTCGTCAAGTCAGGCGAGTAGTGACGCAGCCGGCAGGGCCTATCAGCAGGTGGTTGACCGATCTATCCGGGAGGGGATCGCCCGGGAAAGCGAACCTGGCGGAATCATCTGGAATCTGAACAACGGGAGGCGCTAATGGCTATCGAGAAATTCTCCTGGCCCATTCAGTCGGCCAGTCAGCCAACCACGAAAAGCAAAGACACCATCCGGAAAGCCCAGTTTGGTGACGGGTACACGCAGGTCAGCGGATCGGGAATCAATGACGAGACGTTAACCTATGAGTATTCCTTTACCGGAAGACCGGATAAAGGGCTGCAGATTTACGCTTTTCTCAGGCGGCACAAGACGAAGTCATTTTCTTTTCAGCCTCCGTTCGGAGAGCTGGCGCTGTGGCGTGTTGAAGCTGACAGCCTGCAGAAAGTGGTGAAGGGAAAAACCGTAATGTACATTTCAGCCACATTTGAACAGGCCTTTGCTCCATGAGTCTTAATCGTGATTATCAGAAACTGGAGCCGGGTAGTGAGGTCCGTCTCTTTGAAGTTGACGGTACCGGCTTTGGGGTATCAGACGTTATGCGTTTCCACTCCCACAATATTGCGCATACGCCAGCGGAAATTGAGGCAGCGGGCGGGGATGAGACCAGGCTACCCGCCAAATCCATCTGGTGGCAGGGACAGGAATATAAAGCCTGGCCCTGCCAGATTTCCGGCATAGAAGCGTCCACCAGTAGTGGCAACGCCAAGCCTAAGCTGTCGGTCGCTAACCTGGACAGTTCTATCACAGCCCTGTGCCTGGCTTACGACGATATGCTGCAGGCGAAAGTGACGATCCATGACACGCTGGCGCATTATCTGGATGCCAGAAACTATTCAGAAGGCAACCCAACAGCCGACCCAACCCAGGAAAAGCTGAAGATATTTTATATCGATGCGAAGAGCAGTGAGACCAACGAGGTGGTTGAGTTCATTCTGACAAGCCCAATGGACCTGCAGGGGCTGATGATCCCCACCCGGCAGCTACATTCTCTTTGTTCGTGGTGCATCCGTAATAAATATCGCTCAGGGGATGGATGTGATTATGCCGGTACCCTGTACTTCGATAAAAATAACAATCCGGTAAGCGATCCTTCACGCGATGAATGCAATGGGACGCTGACTGCCTGCCAGTTACGGCATGGTGCCGATAACGAGCTGCCTTTTGGCGGTTTCCCGGGAACCTCTCTTATCAGGAGCTGACATGCGACAAAAGACGCTTGATGCCATCCTGGCTCATGCAGCTGCGGAATATCCTCGCGAATGTTGCGGGGTGATTGCACAGAAAAGCCGGGTGGAGCGCTATTATCCCTGCCGTAATCTGGCCGTAAATCCTGAGGAGCATTTTCACCTGTCACCAGAGGACTATGCCGCCGCCGAAGACTGGGGGACTGTAATAGCGGTTGTTCACAGCCATCCTGACGCCACCACCCAGCCAAGCGAACTGGATAAAGCCCAGTGCGATGCAACCCTTTTACCCTGGCATATTGTAAGCTGGCCGGAAGCAGACCTTCGTACCATCCAGCCCCGCGGTGAGCTGCCCCTGCTGGAGCGTCCGTTCGTGCTGGGGCATTTCGATTGCTGGGGGCTGGTAATGAGCTATTTCCGGCAAACCCACGGAATTGAACTGATGGATTATCGGGTGGACTATCCGTGGTGGGAGGATCAGTACCCTGAAAATTTTTATCAGGATTGCTGGTATGAATGCGGCTTCCGGGAGTTCAGCGGTGCTCCGCGCGCGGGAGACATGGTGATCATGCAGGTGCAGGCGAATAAGTGGAACCATGCGGGGATTCTGCTCGAAGGAAACATTCTACTTCATCACCTGTACGGCCATCTTAGCCAGCGTGTTCCTTATGGCGGCTACTGGCAGGAGAGAACGATGAAGGTATTACGTTATAAATCTCTGTGATAATATTTCTCCAAATCAAAAGGAGAATTGACATGAAACTGACGATTTTATTTCTGGTTGCATTTGGTTTAGTGGGGTGTAGTGCGAACTCCTTACAAAAAGGTGAGCCTGTTTATATGGCGCACTCTTCAAAAAATGCAGGCCAAATTAACAAGTGTTTGGCTCCGAAGTGGCAAAACCTTCATCCTCAAGCAAATAGTATTGAAACAGAAACCGGATATAAAATATCGGCGGCTGATGATTTGTTTGGTGTGCTATCTATGGCTCTAATAGATAACGATGACCGTGGCGGGTCCAGCGTTAAAGTATATGCAGCCAGTAAAGGAATTGGAAACCCTTGGGGTAACGCTGCTAAATCGTGTATTTGATTATTCTCACTAATTAAGTATTCGAAGCTGGATTAAATTTTAAAGGTTGTCTACTGTCTGGTAATAAATGACACCATTAATATGGCCCGAAAGGGCCTTTTTTATTGAGAGGTGATATGACAGATGTTTATTCTGAAAGAATGATTAGTATTGAGCTTTACGGGCCATTGGCGAAAATATTTGGTAAATCGCATAAGCGATTAGTTAAGTCTAAATCAGAAGCGATTCATTCAATTTGTAAGACCGTTGATGGTTTCGAGAAATATCTTAATACTAGCAAGTCTCGAGGTTTGACTTACGCCATATATGAAGGCAAAAAAAACATTGGTGTAAATGATCTCGACTTTCCAATAACTGAGGATGTAATACGCATTGTTCCAGTAGTTATTGGAAGTAAAAAAGCAGGCCTACTGCAAACTGTATTGGGCGCTGTATTGGTAGCCGTTGGGGCATTAGGTGCAACATTCGGTCAAGCATGGGGCGGAGCTGCCTGGGGGCCTGCTGCTATGAAAATTGGCGCGGCCATGATGCTTGGTGGGGTAGTGCAAATGCTTTCGCCGCAGCCTGCAGGTTTAGCCAGTAAACAAAGTGCAGATAACCGCGCATCGTATGCTTTTGGCGGCGTAACAAATACTGCCGCTCAGGGGTATCCGGTTCCCTTACTATATGGCCGCCGGCGCATCGGCGGAGCCATTATTTCCGCTGGGATCTACGTAGAAGACCAGCAATAAAAATAATCCTTCTTTCAGGCCACCGTCGGGTGGTTTTTTTATGGGCGCAATATGGCTACAGCAAACGCGATTAAAGGCCGCAAGGGCGGCAGCTCCAGCTCAAGAACACCGACCGAACAGCCTGATGATCTGCAGTCCGTAGCGAAGGCAAAGATCCTTGTTGCGCTGGGAGAGGGGGAGTTTGCAGGGCAGCTCACCGGAAAGAATATTTATCTGGACGGTACACCGCTGGAAAATGCGGACGGCTCTCAGAACTTCGGTGGCGTTACATGGGAGTTCCGCTCTGGAACGCAGGCGCAGAAATACATTCAGGGTATTCCCGGTACCGAAAACGAAATCAGTGTGGGCACCGAAGTTTCAAGTGCCAATGCCTGGACGCGCACCTTTACCAACGGCAAGCTGTCGGCCATTCGTCTGCGTTTGAAATGGCCCTCTCTCTTCAAACAGGAGAAGGACGGCGATCTGGTTGGTAACTCAGTAAATTACGCCATCGATCTGCAAACCAATGGCGGTACATGGCAGACGGTACTCAATACGAGCGTGACCGGTAAAACCACCTCAGGGTATGAGCGCAGCCATCGCATTGACCTACCGCAGTCGGGCAGCACCTGGACAATACGTATTCGAAAGCTTACCGCCGATGCGAACAGCGCGAAAAGCGGCGACACCATGGTGCTGCAGAGTTTTACTGAGGTGATCGACGCCAAGCTGCGATATCCGAACACCGCTCTGCTGTACATCGAATTCGACTCGAGCCAGTTCAACGGCTCGATCCCCCAGATATCATGTGAACCCCGCGGGCGTGTGATTCGCGTTCCTGATACTTACGACCCTGAAAACCGGACGTATACCGGGACATGGACCGGGGCGTTTAAGTGGGCCTGGACCGATAACCCCGCATGGGTTTTTTACGATCTGGTGGTCACTGAGCGTTTCGGTCTGGGAAACAGACTCACGGCGGCGAATATCGACAAATGGACGCTGTATCAGGTGGCCCAGTATTGCGATCAGATGGTACCGGATGGAAAGGGGGGAAGCGGAACCGAGCCACGCTATACCTGCAATGTCTATGTTCAGGACAGGAATGAAGCCTATACCGTGTTACGTGACTTCGCGGCCATCTTCCGCGGCATGACATACTGGGGCGGAGATCAGATTGTGGCGCTGGCGGATATGCCCCGGGATGTGGATTACAGCTATACCCGCGCTAACGTGATTGATGGGCGTTTTACTTACGCCAGCAGTACATCCAAAACGCGTTATACCAATGCACTGGTCTCATGGTCCGATCCGGACAACGCCTACGCTGATGCGATGGAGCCTGTATTTGAGCAGGCGCTGGTGGCGCGGTATGGGTTTAATCAGCTCGAAATGACAGCTATCGGATGCACCCGGCAGTCCGAGGCGAACCGGAAAGGGCGCTGGGGTATTCTGACCAATAACAAGGATCGCGTCGTTTCCTTTGATGTCGGACTGGACGGCAATATTCCTCAGCCCGGGTACGTCATTGCTGTGGCCGATGAATTGCTATCCGGCAAGGTGACTGGCGGTCGCGTCAGCGCAGTAAATGGCAGGGTCTTAAAGCTTGATCGCGTCCCTGGCGCAGTTGCTGGCGACCGCCTAATCCTGAACCTGCCTTCCGGAGCATCTCAGGCACGCACTATCCAGTCGATTAACGCTCAGCAGGTAACAGTCACGACTGCTTACAGCGAAACGCCAGAACCTGAAGCTGTCTGGATTGTTGAATCGGATGCACTTTACGCTCAACAGTACCGTGTGGTCAGTGTTGCTGATAACAATGATGGGACATTCACCATCAGCGCGGCCGCGCATGATCCGGATAAATATGCGCGTATCGATACCGGAGCTATCATCGATGAGCGTCCGATCAGTGTGATACCGCCGGGCAACCAGGCGGCACCCACAAACATTACCATCGACAGCTATTCAGTGGTTCAGCAGGGGATCAGCGTTGAAACCATGCGCGCCAGCTGGACGGCTGTGCCAAACGCCATTGCTTATGAAGCGCAATGGCGCCGCAATGACGGGAACTGGGTAAATGTGCCGCGCAGCTCTACCACCTCGTTTGAAGTTGCGGCGATTTATGCCGGGCGATATCTGGTGCGCGTCCGCGCCATTAATGCCGCTGAAATTTCTTCGAAGTGGGCCACCTCCCTTGAAGTAACGTTAAAAGGGAAGGTCGGCGCGCCGCCGGTACCCATCAACTTTCGGACGACGCCATTATTATGGGGCGTGCAGCTGGACTGGGATTTTCCTGCAGATACAGCGGATACGTTGCAGACCGAGATTCAGTATTCCACGGACGCCGCCGGCACGAATGCGATGTTGCTTACGGATGTGCCTTATCCGCAGCACATGTATCAGCAGCTGGGCCTGAAAGCCGGGGTAGGGTTCTGGTACCGCGCGCGGCTTGTCGACCGCACCGGCAACCAGTCAGCCTGGACTGACTTCATCCAGGGTAGTAGCAGCTCGGTTGCCGCGGATTACCTGGTGGATATCGATAACCAGATCAAACAGACCGACGCCTACAAAAACGTCGTAAAAGAAATAACTGACCTGGGTGATGACCTTCAGTCAGCGCGCGATGACATCACCACAGTCACTACAGAGTCGGCGGCGACCAAAGCGGGGCTGGCGCAGGAGGTCACGGACCGTAAGAAAGCCATCACCGACGAGGCAACGGCGCGCGGGCAGGCGCTACTGACCGAGAAGAACGAGCGTCTGGCAGATATCAGCAACGTCAACCAGACGATTCAGACCAGCACCGAATCGCTGGCGCAGCAGATCGCCCAAGTGTCAGCCGGCACCGGTTCGCAGTTCGACCCGGCCAAAATCTGGTACTTCGATTCGACGACAGAGGGCTGGTCCGGGAACGGGACGCCGACCATTGTTGATGGCTGGCTGCGTCCGGCAAACCATGCCTCTGACCCCTGGGTCGCGTCGCCGGGCTCGCTGGGCATAACAGCTGCGGCGTATCGCTTTCTGAAGCTTCGTATCAAGAAAGTGGGTAATCCCGCCTGGGTAGGGGAAATTCGCTGGCGCAATACGGCTGGTTTCAACGACACCAACCGGTTCACCGTGGCGGAGCCCGCTTATAACTCTGACGGCGTCGCCACTCTTGAGTGTGACGATATCCCCTGGCTGGCCGACACGACGATTAACCAGATTCGACTGGACCTGTCCATCAAGCAGGATGCGACGAACTACTACCTGATCGACTGGGTGGCGCTCGGGCGGCCAACGCCGGGGGCCGGGATGGCCGCGCTGCAGCAGGAAACGACAGCTCGTGTTGCTGGCGACCAGGCGGAGGCCACGGCGCGCGAGACGCTGGCGACGCAGATCCGGGGCGGCTATACCGGAGACGACCCGTCAAAACTGGCTTCGGGGCTGCTGTATACCGAACGCCAGGCGCGCATCACCGCGCAGGAAGCGGAGGTGACAGCGCGGACTCAGCTGGAATCGACAGTAAACGCCAACAAAGCCAGCGTGACGCAGGAGCTGGCAACGCTGACGACGGAGCAGGAGGCGCAGGCCACTACGCTCTCGGGCCTGCAGACTACTGTTGGTAAAAACTCCGGCGATATTACGCGCATCGATAAAGCCGTCGCTGATAACAACAAGGCGCAGACCACCGCGCTGGCTGCGGTGAAGGCCACGACCGACCAGAACACGGCGGACATCAGCACGGAAACCACGGCCCGCACGGATGGTGACAGCGCGCTGGGCCGCCGTATCGACAGTCTGAAAGTTGACGTGGACGGTAACACGGCCAGTCGGGATGCCGGGATTATCGGCAACGTTACCAATGCCCTCGCAAACTTCACGGCGTTCTCGGACCAGCGCGTTACGTTTGCCGTTGGCGAAACGAAAACGATGGCCGAGATCACCGAAGCCCGGAAGACTGCAGCTGACGCCACAAGCGCCGTTGCGGAGCAGGTCACCTCGCTTAAGGCCACGGTTGAGCAGAACGGCCAGACCAACGCTGCAGCCATTACGCGCATTGATAAAGCCGTTACGGATCTGGAGAGCGCCACGGCGACCAGCATTGAGCAGGTTACGGCTGCAATTGGTGAAACTAATGCCAGTGTGCAGACGACCAGCGAAGCTGTTGCTGACATTACCGGCAAGCTGGGTGCCCAATGGGGCGTAAAAGTCCAGGTGGAGGCGAACGGCATCAAACGTATCGCGGGTATCCAGTTGGGGATTGACGCCACAGGCTCCTCCAATTTCCTTGTCAGCGCCGATACGTTTGCGGTTTATAACCCGACCACTACCGGGCAGGAACTGGTGTTTGCGGCGACCGGCGGGCAGATGTTCCTGAAGTCGGTATTTATCCAGGATGGTTCTATGGATAACGCCAAGATCGGCAATTACATCCAGTCCAGCACCTGGGACGGGACCGGAAATGTCGGCTGGCATATCAATAAATCCGGTTATGCGGTGTTCAACAATGTGACCGTGCGCGGGACCGTCTATGCCACTAACGGGAGTTTTAAGGGAAGCATTGAGGCGACCAGTGGAAGCTTCAGGGGCACGGTAGAAGCGACATCATTCATTGGGGATGTGGCGAACACCGGTGTGTATGGTGACGCCAGCAACAGGTCAACCCAGAGCGTTTCTACCAACGTTAATATGACGTATACCGACTCCAGCAATAATGGACTGGCTAAAAACGTTGTTGTGGAGTCATCAATTTACGTTACGGGAATTAACGGCGCTGTTTCTGCCACTGTCGAAGTGACTATCGCCGGTAACACACGCACATTTAGCTACCCGGTTCCAGCCGGTGGGACATGGTTCACCGCGCGACATGCTGTAACCGGATTGGGTGGTCAGGTTATCACCGCCAGTATCAAGGTCACATCAAGTAATGCAAGCGTAGGGATTTATGCCCCAACCATGAACGTAACCCGCGGTACCGGCTCCTTCTCCTGACCTTCGAAACCTCAGACCATCAAACCCGGCTCCGGCCGGGTTTTTCATTTTAAGGACATCACGAATGGCAACGATTGATGACGATTTGGCGAAATCCGTCACGGAAGGATTTCGCCAGGCGCAAATTGATATCGTCAACCAGGACCTGATTTTATCGGGTACCGGTGACGTCACAGTAACGCTGGCTGACGGTTCGAAAAAGACCGGGCCCAGCTGGACGAAGCTGATCGCTGCTGCGAACGCGGCAGGAACCAGCGCCGCGGCAGCTGCAACGTCAGAGAAGAACGCAAAAACGTCAGAGACGAACGCGAACACGTCAAAATATGCAGCGGCCAGTAGCGCCTCTGCGGCTGACACGTCAAAGACCAATGCGAAGACCTCAGAAACAAACGCGAAAACCTCTGAGACGAATGCCAAAACGTCGGAGACCAATGCAGCCGCCAGCGCCAGCAGTGCCGCAGCATCGCTGGCCGCCGCACAGCAGCTGACATCAGTTCCTTATGAGGATGCGCCATACCCTGACGTATGGGCGCCACTCTCTGACGATCTGCGCCTGCTGGCTGGCGTTGCACCATACGACACGCTGACTATTTCGGGAAAAGTGCTGGAACTGCCAACAAAATCAGTAACATTTACGCGATCAACAACAGCGACTTATATCGATAAATCTGGTGTTCTCCAGACAGCAGCTGTCAATGAACCACGCTTTGAGCGAGAGGGTTTATTGATGGAAGGGAGTTGTGTTAACTACCTTTTGAACAGTAACGACCCAACTAAATGGGTTAGTTCTTCCGCTATAACGAAGACCGTAATTACAGCAGATGGCGCTGCTCAAACTATTACTGGCAAATGTGTAATCAACTTCGCTACAGCAACCGCGACGGCTGTCTCGTCGAGCAATATCACAGCCGCAGCCGGAGAATTTATAACAATTTCATGTCGTGCCAAAGGTAGTTATGGCCTGATTCGACTGGCATTTACACAAGACGGCACAACCACAGCTGTTGTCTTTTTTGATGCCATCACTGGCGCTTCTTCAGGAACAATTCCATCAAGCGTGACAGTGACAACATCTTTAGGTTTTGATGGATACGCAACAATATCTGCAACTCTAACAGCACCGGCGGCTGGGACATACATGGGTTATATCACAGTAGCTAAAGCAGCTGCGGATTCTGTTATGCCCGTAGGTTCTGAGTACTATGTTCAAATGCCACAGGTTGAAAAGAACCCGATCGCAACAAGCTATATT
This sequence comes from Leclercia sp. UBA5076, assembly GCF_002416465.1. NCBI lineage: Bacteria > Pseudomonadati > Pseudomonadota > Gammaproteobacteria > Enterobacterales > Enterobacteriaceae > Leclercia > Leclercia sp. UBA5076. The sequence continues at coordinate 30,950 of NZ_DIAO01000015.1, read as the reverse complement.
CCAACTGGGTCGTCTACTGTGCAGCGATATTCAGACATGATAGACATCCAGTCCTCCGGGAACGTTGGTTATAGACTTTCAGGAGATTTGATTAATAGGGTTGTGGCATTTGAACTGTCGGTTAACCGATACGTTCAACCGTCAGTGGGTTATGCAGATATTGTCACATGCCCTGGCGCAAGGAACGACATCATAACTCGTTTAACAGCTTCAATGATGTATTCATACCGTGGATCTGGCGGTGCTGGAAATCCAGTTGCCTATCCATTTAGTCAAAAGACTTTTGCGCTCTCACAAGATGTGACTGATACCATTACTGCATATTTCAACGGAAGCAGTAATGCTAAAACGCAAGGTCCAACTCAAGCCGCAGGAACGCCCACATCCATCAGAATTCAGTCTAATGCTTATGTCGTCTATCACATCCGTAACTTCCGTATATGGCATCGCCTGTTGACTCCCAATCAAATTAAAGGACTCCGCTGATGAGAGATTTATATCTGCGCTTCGCTGACGCCGATGAAATGCGCACGCAACTAATTGAAGCGGGTTTTATGGTTGATGAAGAGCAGGGCACCCTATATCACCCGGAGGTAAGCCTTGATGTGGTCGGCCTTATTACCGTTACCACTGAAATTCAAAACCCTGGCGAACAAAACGAAGTTATCAAATACGCCAGCCTGCCCGGTTATCACGTTAATTTGCGTGTCACAGACGACTCGCTGGAGCTGGCGTCATTAGACGCCTTCGCTGTATTCCCTGACAGCCCGTATCGGGTATGGGCATAAGGAGCACAACATGGCAAACAGAACAGATAGCATTAGCCTGGCCGCTGCGGACATCGCCGGGCTGAAATCAGCTGCGCAGCGGGATGTCGGAACGTCCTCAGGAAACGTGATGGAGGTTGGCGCTTTTGGACTGGGCACCAGTAATCTGGTGAGCATCAGCCAGGGGGATCGCAAAGGGTTTGGGGCTTATAACGCTAAGATGCTGCTGGGCGGCATCGACAACAATACTGCAGTGCTGGGCATGCCCTTTGATGCCTCAACCGCATTTCAGTTTTGCTTTCCGGCACGCCTGGATGTGCCGCCTGAGTTATACCTGCGCCTGCTCAGTTCCTCTCCAACGTATGACGGGAAAATCTGTAAGGTCTACACCGATTCCAATACCACCAAAGCAGCTGATGGCACGTTAAAGTCAGCATCCCCAATCGTCAAAGTTTATGCCGATGGCTCTTCGGAGACGAACTATGAATCTGAAGGCGTCACCGTAACGCGCCAGGGGGAAGGCGTTTATCTCATCACGGGCTGTCTCGGGCTTAATGCTGATGCGGCGTGGGGTGGTATCGATGGCGGGTTTGATATCCCCAAAGACCGCAATCGCCAGCCGCTGATCTGGCTGGATTACAGGGTGAACCCGGACGGTTCAGTGCTGGTGAAAACGTATCATCGGACTCACCCGGGCGCGCCGGAGTTCGCCCGTAACGAACGGGAAGGTTTTAACGAAGGTGACCCGATCGACATCCCAGCGGATCAGTATGTCTCCATCCGTGTGGAGATGCCGGTGGACAGCATCTGGAATCAGCGCCAGCAGGAGGCCGCAGCTGCTATGGCTGAAGCACAATCTGATGAGAGTCATGACGTTCAGCCGTAATTATCAATAGGCGTTGCCGTATTGATCTGCACACCCTTTAAAACTACTGTATATAAAAACAGTAATAAGGAGTGCAGATCATGCCCCGCCGTTCCGACATTCACGCCGCATTTGTGGCCGCAATACAGCTAAACCCCAAGGGCTACCGGTGCTTACGCACAGAAGACTTTATCCGCGAGCTGGTAAAGGTCCACTGGCATTTCAGCCGGACCGACGCCAACGAGTGGATAGAGCGCTACCAGCCCGACTTCACCGACAAGACAACTGACGGAACCGACAATCACTACTGGATCCTGCGCAACATGGGGAGGGTTCACTAATGGGCTTCCCCTCTCCAGCGGCTGATTACACCTCTCAGCGGATGACGCCAGAACTCATCTGCGGCGTCGGCATCGATACGCGCATACTCGAAACGTCATCCGGTTTCGCACTAATCGAACCGGTCACCCGGTTAGTGCAGGGACAGACTCTGCTGATCCTCATTGGCGGTCGAACGCAGTTTGCGAAACTCAGGGGAAGGGCATTAATCACGGATGATGGCGAAGCGATTGAGGGGGAAGCGGCGGAGGACGTTGAGGTGTTGGGGCGGGTGACGTTCTTCATCAACAGCACAGATGCTGATGACATTCCAGTGTAAGAATTGGTGCCCTTTGATAAAGAGGAAGGCCTGAGGTCTTCCCTTGGCAGGTTTGATGCCCGCTTTGAGCGAACAACGGACATTGCTAACAGCATTCTGTGTGAGTCAACGGGAAGCAGGTCACATCCTGTAAGCCTCGCCATACGCCTACACTTCGAAAGTGAATGTCAGCATATTGAGGCGTCATGTGATAGATTGCTTTTTTGATCGCGTAAATAGGGAACAATAAGTGACCTCTGAGTCAAATCGAATTTCCGCCGCAAGCATCGCCTATATAAATGCAGTTTGTCGTGCTTGGGGGTGGTCATGGCAAGAGATAGGACAGGCCGATGATGACGGTTTTGATGGGCTAGTGTACCTGCGAAGCAAAAGGATCAATGAAGACCGTCCAAATGATCGCCGATCATGGAAACATGAATTTACTGGGGGGCTAATCCAAGTCCAGGTTAAGAGTGGGGCAAGCTACGTGGTCGACACGGGTGAAGACTATCTCGAAATTAAAATTTCAAATCTTGAGGTAAAGCGAGATCTTTGGAACAAGTCACCGCTGCCTGTTGCGCTGGTTTATGTAAAGGAAGCATCTCCGGGACAACTTGTAAGCCAAGCTTGGTGGGCCGATCTAAAGCGAGCTGACTCCTATACTAAACAGGGCACTGTGATCGTCCAGCTAAAAAATAGATTCCAATCGGGCCTGGAGTGCATTCGACCATTTTCACGACTTGCTACCGGTCAGCATCGAGCGCTGGGGCTCGTGGAAATTGATATGACGCAGCAGAGTAGTTTACCTACACGTATTAATTCGTTTTCTAAACCAACCAAGTTTGCAGCCTGGGAATTTTATAAATTGTGGAAGGCCAAAGGTGCCACGCATCCCACACTTGGTAATGTCATAGTGAATAGAACGGGTTGGTCTCACATTACGCGTGTAAAACGACCACTTGCACGAATCTTTGCAAGCTTTGAGTTGTTACCTACCGCCGCACGTATTATTGAGACAGTCGATACATGGCACAGGCTTCGAAGAGGTCTAAAGACTCGAAAGTTTCCAGATGGCTCATGGGCGGAATACGACTATCTGGGGGTCTCTGCGTTAGTAAAGTGGCCTGCGCGGGAAGCATCTGAGGTAGTCGTGATACTTAAGCGTGAGACTACCCTAAGTGAAGATCATATAGCCAAAGGCTCTAGCGCAAAGAGCGGTATTAGAGTTAAAGAAATAAAAACTTGGTTCTATTCCGTGTACGAACCCGGTAGGCGTAAGGGAAAAATTTGATCGGTGCGTCACTCTCAGACTGATCCAGACGTACTAGGAAACCCAATACCGGCAGGCTAGGTTAGAGTTAGCCACTCTCTCTTGTGTGCACACCGATCAGCGAGCAAGGTACCATAATCACGAGTTAGAGGTCTATACCCAGTAGAGCAGGCAGCGCTATAAGTTCACAGCAGACATAGCATTCGCTGAACTGAAAATCTTGAATGTCTGCTCTTGGCACAAAGCAGCCAGCGGTAGCTGGCTCACAAGATTACTGCTCATAAAAAAAGCCCGCATCAGCGGGCTTTTTGTCACTCGGGAGCCGCGGCTCCTTTGCGTATCCTTTTTTGTCCCATCACCGTCTGGTCGGTGTCCTGCTGAGACTGCTAACTTCCTGTTATTGCTAGTGATGTCCTATCACTGTCCAATCATGATTGGTGGAGCTGGCGGGAGTTGAACCCGCGTCCGAAATTTCTACATCCTCGGTACTACATGCTTAGTCAGTCTTTACATTCGCTGGCCAGCTGCGGACGGACACGCCACTGACAAACTAGCCTGATTAGTTTTAACGCTTCAACCCCAGGCAGGGCCTCCACGCGATCTCTTTTGGGTTTGACCTCTCTTTGATCCCCGTCTTAAGAGCGGAAGCTAGGGAGAGAGGGCTCTTAGCAGGTTATTAAGCTGCTAAAGCGTAGTTTTCGTCGTTTGCGACTATTTTTTTGCGGCTTTTTACGAGGCAAACCGCCCCTCGGCATGCACCTTGGGTTTCGCAAATCCCGTCGAATCCAGAATCAGCCCCAATAGTGTTACAGCAAGTATACCAGAATTTGCAGACCGGTTACCACCCCGGAACGCTAACTTATTGAATCGCTCAATAAGTATCCGGAAATTAACGGCCTGCGTGCTTCATGATGCGCGCTTTATCGACCTGCCACTCGCGATCTTTCACATCGTTACGCTTGTCGTGCTGCTTCTTACCTTTCGCCACGCCGATTTTCACTTTGCACCAGGCGTTCTTCCAGTACAGCGACAGGGCGAGCACGGTGTAACCTTCGCGGTTGATACGCCCGAAGAGCGAATCCAGCTCACGTTTGTTCAGCAGCAGCTTACGGGTGCGGGTCGGATCGCAAACATAGTGAGAAGAGGCGACCGTCAGCGGCTGAAAGTTCGCCCCAAAAAGAAAGGCCTCGCCATCCTTAAAGATCACGTAGCTGTCACCGATGTTGGCTTTACCCGCGCGCAGCGATTTAACTTCCCAGCCCTGCAGCGCAAGGCCAGCTTCGAATTCTTCTTCGATGAAATACTCGTGGCGGGCACGCTTGTTGAGCGCAATGGTTGCCGAGCCAGGTTTATGTGCTTTTTTCTTCGTCATAAGTGTCGTAAAGCCGTAGGTAATCTGATGTCAAAAAGTCACCTCATTGCGTCCTGTGAGGTCTAACGCGCTATATTAGCATGAGATAAGGCTCAGCGTTTTTTTAACAGGTGATAAATGTTATTATTTGTTGGTTGTTTGATCAGGAAAAATGTTATGCCTCAGATTAGTCGTACTGCGCTTGTCCCTTACAGTGTGGAACAGATGTACCAGTTAGTGAATGACGTACAGTCATATCCGCAGTTTATCCCGGGGTGCACCGGGAGCCGCGTGCTGGAGTCAGGCCCGACGCAAATGACGGCGGCAGTGGATGTCTCCAAGGCCGGGATCAGCAAAACCTTCACTACCCGTAACACGCTGACCAATAACCAGAGTATTCTGATGCATCTGGTGGATGGTCCCTTCAAAAAACTGATGGGGGGATGGAAGTTCGTTCCGCTGAGTGCCGATGCCTGCCGGATCGAATTCCATCTTGACTTCGAGTTTACCAACGCCCTGATTGAGCTGGCGTTTGGCCGCATATTTAAAGAGCTGGCGGCCAATATGGTTCAGGCGTTCACCGTGCGCGCCAAAGAGGTCTACAGTGCAGCCTGAGATCGTGGTGGAAGTGGCTTACGCGCTGCCGGAAAAGCAGTATCTACAGCGCGTTACGCTGGAAGAGGGCGCGACCGTTGAAGAAGCGATCCATGCTTCTGGCCTGCTGACCTTGCGAAGCGATATCGATCTGGCGAAAAACAAAGTCGGTATTTACAGCCGTCCGGTGAAGCTAAGCGATACTCTGAAAGATGGCGATCGGGTCGAGATTTACCGTCCGCTGATTGCCGATCCGAAGGAGCTACGCCGTCAGCGTGCGGAGAAAGCGGCTAAATAAGCGGGGTTTCCCCGGCGGCGCTGCGCTTTCCGGGTTTACAGGCAGCGAGAGAAAACAAAAAAGGTGCTCAATGAGCACCTTTTGCATTTCTGAAACCTTATTTGTCGGTGAGCGCTGGTTTGTTGTCGATATTGGTCAGAACGCCGCTGCTGTTGAAGGTCAGCGTCAGGGTCTGCTGCGACACGTTTTCATGGCCCGGTTGCTGGCGGAAGACGTAGAACCAGGTGTTGGTGCCGAATGGATCGGACATCATCGGTGTGCCCAGGGCATAAGCGACCTGCTGTTGCGTCATGCCGACGCGAATTTTAGACACATCGTTAGGTGCGAGATAGTTCCCCTGGTTGATGTCAGGGCGGTAAACCACTTTTTCCAGCGTGGAGCAGCCTGCGGTCATCATCAGAAGAACCGCTGCGGCAGCGGTCAGCGTTTTACAGCGCATAGTGATTTGATTCCTTTTCGGGCCCGGGCAATACGCGACGGCTCATATGTAATATGCCGATGATAATAGACCTTTCACCACATTAAAACCTCTGGTGGCCGGTCTGTCGGCGTTTTTATTGTTCTGTATGACCCTGAGATACCGAAAAAGTTTACGCAGCCAGCAGTTCTTTCGCATTCGCCAGCGTATTACGGGTGACTTCGCTGCCGCCCAGCAGACGCGCCAGCTCCTGCAGACGGGCGCGCTTGTCCAGCGGCTGCATATGCGTTTCGGTCATCTCGCCATCGGTCTCTTTGCTGACAAAGAAGTGATGGTGGCCACAGCCGGCAACCTGCGGCAGGTGGGTCACACACATTACCTGGGTGGACTCGCCAAGCTGACGCAGCAGTTTGCCCACGACCGCCGCGGTCGGGCCGCTGATACCAACGTCCACTTCATCGAAGATCAGCGCCGGGGTTTCCATTTTCTTCGCGGTGATCACCTGAATCGCCAGGGCAATACGCGACAGCTCACCGCCCGACGCGACCCGGGAGATAGGCTGCAGCGGTTGCCCCGGGTTGGTGGTGACCCGGAATTCAATGCGGTCTGCGCCTTCAGCCGTCAGGTGGTTGGCTTCGAACTTGACATCAATGGTGAAGACGCCGTGGGGCATCGACAGCAGATGCATGCTCTCGGTGATGTGCTGGCTCAACTCCTGAGCATAGCGCTGACGCACGTTGTGCAGCTGCGTCGCCGTTTCCAGAGCCTGCTTATGATGGACGCTGACGGCCAGAGAGAGGGTCTCCAGCGAGTCGGCCTGATCGTCGAGCTGATTCTGCTCATCAAGCAGGGACTGGTGAAAATTGGGCAACTCTTCAGGTGAAACGTGGTGCTTGCGCGCGAGGGAGATCTGACGCGAAATACGCTGTTCCAGTTCAAACAGGCGGTTAGGGTCCAGATCCAGTCGCTCACAGTAATGGCGCAGCTCGTCACTCGCTTCGGAGATCTGAATCGCCGCCTCTTCCAGCATATCGAGCATGCCGGAGACTTTACTGTCCATACCGGCCAGTTCGGTCACGAGCTGGCGTGCGGCATACAGCTGGCTTTGCAGATTCACATCTTCGCCATCGGCCAGCAAATTCAGCGCCTGCTGGCTGGTGGAGAGCAGCTGACCGCTGTTGGCCAGGCGCTTGTACTCTTCGTCAATCTGCTCAAACTCGCCCGCCTGGGGGCTGAATTCGTTTAACTCTTTCAGCTGATAGGCCAGCAGTTCGGCGCGGGCCGCACGCTCCTGGCTCTGCTGTTGATGCAGCGCCAGTTCGCGGCAGCTTTGATGCCACTGACGATAGTGAGCAGCCATCAGCTGCATCAGCGCAGACTCACCGGCGTAGCCGTCAAGCAGCGACTTCTGCTGTTCAGGTTTGATAAGCTGCTGATGGGCATGCTGGCCGTGGATCTGAATTAACAGCTGGCCCAGCTCGCGCAGCTGGGAGAGCGGCACCGCGGTACCGTTGATAAAGCCACGGGAGCGGCCATCACTGTTGAGAACACGGCGAAGTAAGCACTCACGTCCGTCTTCAAGCTGGTTTTCTTCAAGCCAGCGCAGCGCGGCGGGAGTGTCCTTGAGGGAAAAACGGGCGCACAGATCGGCGCGGCTGGCACCGGCGCGCACCATGCTGCCATCAGCACGACCGCCAAGGCAGAGCCCCAGCGCGTCAATCGCAATAGATTTACCGGCCCCGGTCTCGCCGGTGATAGCCGTCATACCGCTGTTGAAATCAATTTCGAGCTCACGCACGATGGCGAAGTTGCTGATGGTCAGTTGTGCCAGCATAAACGTTTTCCTGTATGAAAAACCATGACTGTGTTTGTGTACAGTATAATCTGGTTTTTTATACAGTAAAGTGCTGGATGCTATTTCAGAACAATTTTTTCGACCAGCCGAGCTTGGAGCTTAATGTGTTGAAATAGCTGTAGTCTTTAGGGTGAATAAGATTCAGGTGATAATCGCAGCGGCGGATCAGCACATCTTCACCTTCCTGAATAGGTAGCGCGATTTGGCTGTCGCAGCTGATCTCCAGGTCGTTGCGGCGGTGGGAAAAGCGCAGACGAATGGTGCTGCTGCTGTTAATCACCAGCGGGCGGGCTGAAAGGGTATGCGGGAACATCGGCACCAGGGTGATGGCATCCAGCGAAGGCGTCAGGATCGGGCCGCCCGCCGAGAGCGAGTAGGCTGTCGAGCCGGTCGGCGTCGATATGATCAGCCCATCGGAGCGCTGCGAGAAGGCAAAGATTTCGTCGATATAGACTTCAAACTCAATCATATGCGCCACCTTGCCCGGGTGCAGCACCACTTCGTTGATAGCGGTACTGATTCGCTTCTGGCAATCCTGCTGGCAGACCTGCGCCTCCAGTAAAAAGCGTTTTTCAGTGATGTAGTGGCCTTCCAGCACGTCGGCGAGCTGCTGCTGGGCATTATCCGGGTCGAGGTCGGTCAAAAAGCCCAGGTTGCCACGGTTGATGCCAATGACTTTAATATCGTAACGGGCGAGGGTACGGGCGGCGCCCAGCATATTGCCGTCGCCACCGACCACCACGGCCAGGTCGGCCTGCTGTCCAATTTCCGCCAGCGTGCCGGTTTTAACGTTTTTTAACTGCAGTTCCTGAGCAATTTGCTGTTCCACAATCACGTCATAATTTTTGGCGCACAGCCAGCGATAGAGCATTTCATGTGTCGTCAACGCAGTAGGGTGACGTGGATGACCGACAATTCCAATACACTTGAAATGGTTGCTCATTTTCTGAAGGTCCTTGTGCGAATGAATGATGACAATGTGGCTTGTTCCCTTGAATCCCGGAAACTGATCCCCATAATAAGCGAAGTTAGCGAGTTGAATGCAGAAAAACGCGGAGAAATTCATGAGTAGTAAAGAACAGAAAACGCCTGAGGGGCAAGCCCCGGAAGAAATTATCACGGAGCAGCACGAAGAGGTTGAGGCTGTAGAGGCTGAGGCTGGTGCTGAGCAGGTGGATCCGCGCGATGAAAAAATTGCGAATCTGGAAGCGCAGTTAGCTGAGGCCCAGAACCGCGAGCGCGATGGCATCCTGCGTATCAAAGCAGAAATGGAAAACCTGCGTCGCCGTACCGAGCTGGACGTTGAAAAAGCGCATAAATTTGCGCTGGAAAAATTCGTCAACGAACTGCTGCCGGTTATCGACAGCCTGGATCGCGCGCTGGAAGTAGCGGATAAAGCGAACCCGGATATGGCACCGATGGTTGAAGGGATTGAGCTGACGCTGAAATCCATGCTCGACGTAGTGAGGAAGTTCGGTGTGGAAGTGGTTGCCGATACCAACGTGCCGATGGATCCGAACGTGCATCAGGCCATTGCGATGGTGGAATCTGAGGACGTGGCTGCCGGCAACGTGCTGATGGTGATGCAGAAAGGCTATACCCTGAACGGTCGTACCATTCGCGCGGCGATGGTCTCCGTGGCGAAAGCAAAGGCGTAACTTGCCTCCCGTAGTGCCGGGTGGCGGCGTCGCCTCACCCGGCCTACAACATCTTACTCCGCGACGCTCTCCCGCAACGGTTTAACCGGCACGACTTTAACCTGCTTAATCATATTGTCCTGCACGTCCAGGATATCAATATCGTACTGACCAATCCGCACCCGCGTGCCTGCAGCCGGGATCTCCTCCAGCGCTTCCAGAATCATGCCGTTGATGGTTCGGGCTTCCTCTTCCGGCATCTGCCAGTTAAAGGCTTTATTGAGTTCACGGACGTTCGCGCTGCCGTCAATCAGCACTGAGCCATCGTTTTGCGGCGTGACCTCTTCGGCAAGGGTAGGGGACATGGAGGTGGTGAAGTCGCCAACAATCTCCTCCAGAATATCTTCCACCGTCACCAGGCCCTGAATATCGCCATACTCATCGACTACCAGACCCACTTTCTTTTTATTGCGCTGGAATTTAATCAGCTGGGTGCTGAGAGGAGTACCTTCCGGGATGTAGTAAATTTCATCCGCCGCACGCAGCATCACCTCTTTGGTAAACTCTTTTTTCTCGGTCATCAGACGATACGCTTCACGCACGCGCAGCATGCTGATGGTGTCGTCCAGCGAATCACGGTACAGCACGATGCGGCCATGCGGGGAATGGGTCAGCTGGCGAACAATCGCTTTCCAGTCGTTGTTAATGTCGATACCGACGATCTCATTGCGCGGCACCATGATGTCGTCCACGCTCACCTTCTCCAGATCCAGCACCGACAGCAGCATATCCTGATTGCGGCGGGAGATTTGCGAGCGTGACTCATGCACGATGGTGCGCAGTTCATCCTTGCTCAGCGCGCTGCTGACCACCCCATCCGCTTTGATACCAATCAGGCGCATCAGGATCCGGGTCACACCATTTAACAGCCAGACCAGCGGCATCATCAGAACGAGCATAGGCGACAGCAGGAAGCTGCTGGGATAAGCGACCTTCTCGGGATAGAGGGCTGCGATGGTCTTCGGTAACACTTCGGCAAAGACCAGCACCACAAAGGTCAGCACCCCGGTGGCGATAGCGACCCCGGCGTTGCCGTAGAGACGCATGCCGACAATGGTGCCCAGCGCGGAGGCGAGAATATTGACCAGGTTATTGCCGATAAGCACCAGGCTTATCAGGCGATCTGGCTTACGCAGCAGTTTTTCAACACGGCGAGCGGCGCGGTTACCCTGTTTGGCGCGATGACGTAACCGGTAGCGGTTGAGCGTCATCATGCCGGTCTCCGAGCCGGAGAAATAGGCGGAGATAACCACCATGACGATCAGGGTAACGATCAGCGTGGTAGTGGAGATGTGTTCCAGGGGGAACTCCTTTGTTACTTAGCCGGCAAATTGCTGGATGACGCGGCTACCAAAATAGGCAAGGGTCAGGAGGCCTGCACCCGCCACGTTAAACCAGACCACGCGGCGACCGCGCCAGCCTTCATGATAATGGCCCCATAACAGGACAATATAGACAAACCACGCGATGATGGAGAGCACGGCCTTGTCGATATTCTCCATGCTGAAGAGATTATGCATATAAAACAGGCCAGTGCTCAGGGTGAGCGTCAGCAATACTACGCCAACCTGAGTGATGTGGAACATCTTACGCTCAATGGTCATCAGCGGCGGCATCTCATTGCTGAAGACCAGCTTTTTATTTTTGAGCTGGTAGTCAATCCAGGCCAGCTGAAGCGCGTACAGCGCGGCAATAATCAGCGTGGCATAGGAGAACAGCGACAGGCCAATATGCACCATCATGCCCGGGGTGGTTTCAAGGTGGGTAATAAACTCGTTCGGCATGAAGGTGGCAAAGGCCAGATTGATCAGCGCGAAGGCGTAGACAATGGGCAGCAGCAGCCAGCCGCGGTTTTTCGAGGCCACGATAGTCATCACCGTACAGATCATCAGGCTGACCAGTGAGCCGACGTTAAGCAGGCTCAGGTTCTGCCCGCTGCCATCGCCCGGTAAAATGCGCGCTTCGAGCGCAAAAGCGTGGCTTATCAACGCGATGACCGCCGACAAAATAGCCATTCGCCGCCAGCCACTGTTTTTTTGTAACAGGCCAGGAATGATCAGCGCAAGGCTGACAGAGTACGCGACGAGGGCGATCAGAGCGAAAACAGGCATATAGGTGTCGACAGTTGTCCTGATAAGAAAGAGATGCAGTATAACGTTACGTGAGGCGTGCTCCAACCGTTGCATAACAACAAAGACGGCTTCATGTTATACTCCGGCAAAATTCTGTGTACGTGTCGCGCCAGCGACCTAACGTTTCTACCCCAGGCGAGAGACAATGTTTGATAATTTAACCGATCGTTTGTCGCGCACGCTGCGCAACATCAGCGGCCGTGGACGCCTTACCGAAGACAATATTAAAGAGACGCTGCGCGAAGTGCGTATGGCGCTGCTCGAAGCAGACGTCGCGCTGCCTGTCGTCCGTGATTTCATCAACCGCGTAAAAGAGAAAGCGGTTGGCCATGAAGTGAATAAGAGCCTGACCCCGGGTCAGGAGTTCGTCAAAATCGTGCGTAACGAACTGGTTGCGGCGATGGGCGAAGAGAACCAGAGCCTGAACCTGGCGGCGCAACCACCCGCAGTGGTGCTGATGGCGGGTCTGCAGGGGGCGGGTAAAACCACCAGCGTCGGTAAGCTGGGTAAATTCCTGCGCGAGAAGCACAAGAAGAAAGTGCTGGTCGTCTCTGCCGACGTTTATCGCCCGGCGGCGATCAAACAGCTGGAAACCCTGGCTGAACAGGTTGGCGTAGAGTTCTTCCCGTCCGATGTCGGACAGAAACCGATCGATATCGTTAACGCGGCGCTGAAAGAGGCGAAGCTGAAGTTCTTTGACGTGCTGCTGGTGGATACCGCCGGTCGTCTGCACGTTGACGAAGCGATGATGGACGAGATTAAACAGGTGCATGCCGCGATCAACCCGGTAGAAACCCTGTTTGTCGTTGACGCCATGACCGGTCAGGATGCGGCCAATACCGCAAAAGCCTTCAACGAAGCGCTGCCGTTAACCGGCGTGGTTCTGACCAAAGTGGACGGCGACGCCCGCGGCGGTGCGGCGCTCTCTATTCGTCATATCACCGGTAAGCCAATCAAGTTCCTCGGTGTCGGCGAAAAGACCGAAGCGCTGGAGCCGTTCCACCCGGACCGTATTGCCTCCCGTATCCTCGGCATGGGCGACGTGCTGTCGCTGATTGAAGATATCGAGAGCAAGGTTGACCGTGCCCAGGCCGAGAAGCTGGCCTCCAAGCTGAAAAAAGGCGACGGCTTCGATCTGACCGACTTCCTGGAGCAGCTGCGCCAGATGAAAAACATGGGCGGTATGGCGAGCCTGATGGGCAAGCTGCCGGGCATGGGGCAAATTCCGGATAACGTAAAAGCGCAGATGGACGACAAGGTCCTGGTGCGTATGGAGGCGATTATCAACTCCATGACGCTGAAAGAGCGCGCGAAGCCGGAAATCATCAAAGGCTCCCGTAAACGCCGTATCGCGGCGGGTTGTGGGATGCAGGTCCAGGACGTGAACCGTCTTCTGAAGCAGTTCGACGACATGCAGCGCATGATGAAGAAGATGAAGAAGGGCGGCATGGCCAAGATGATGCGCGGCATGAAAGGCATGATGCCCCCAGGATTCCCGGGTAGATAATATCGGGCTACCTTATTTGCCATTTTGACGCCGGGGTGTGCTCGCTATCCTCACGTACGCAAAGTACGCTCCGGTAGCTGCGCGCACGCCGACGCCAAACTGGCTGCACCGGTTACGCCCTGGCCTTGTGCAGTAAAAAACAGATGCTGATTGCATTTTCCCCAGAAATCAGTAAAATTTTCGGGCTTTTAATATGACACCGGGCTCCTTCCCTCGATGGGGCCCGGTGTTTTATTCACACAAGAGGATGTTATGGTAACTATTCGTTTAGCACGTCACGGCGCGAAAAAGCGTCCGTTCTACCAGGTTGTTGTCACCGACAGCCGTAATGCACGCAACGGTCGCTTCATCGAGCGTGTTGGTTTCTTCAACCCACTGGCCGCTGGCGCAGAAGAAGAAACCCGTCTGGATCTGGATCGTATCGCTCACTGGGTTGGCCAGGGCGCTACTGTTTCCGATCGCGTTGCTACGCTGATCAAAGCAGCAAACAAAGCAGCTTAATCTGTCACGGTGGTCATGATGAGCAAAAAAGCACCTGTTGAACCGATTGTATTGGGCAAAATGGGTTCTTGCTACGGTATCCGTGGTTGGCTCAGAGTGTTTTCCTCCACCGAAGACGCCGAAAGCATTTTTGACTATCAGCCCTGGTTTATCCAGAAGGCCGGTAAGTGGGAAGAGGTCGAGCTGGAAAGCTGGCGTCACCACAATCAGGACATCATCATCAAGCTGAAAGGCGTTGACGATCGTGATGCCGCGAATGCGCTGACTAATTGTGAAATTGTCGTCGATTCGTCGCAGTTGCCACAGCTGGAAGAGGGTGACTACTACTGGAAAGACCTTATGGGTTGCCAGGTAGTCACGACTGAAGGTTACGGTCTGGGGAAAGTCATCGATATGATGGAAACCGGATCCAATGACGTTCTCGTCATTAAGGCAAACCTGAAAGATGCGTTTGGTATCAAGGAGCGGCTGGTTCCGTTCCTCGATGGGCAGGTTATCAAGAAAGTCGATCTCGCTACTCGTACTATCGAAGTAGATTGGGATCCTGGTTTTTAAATTCTCCTGAAAACGGTAAAAGACGGCGCTATGTGGATTGGCATTATTAGCCTGTTTCCTGAAATGTTCCGCGCGATTACTGATTACGGGGTAACTGGCCGGGCAGTAAAAAATGGCCTGCTGAGCATCGAAAGCTGGAGTCCACGTGACTTCACGCATGACCGGCACCGTACCGTGGACGATCGTCCTTACGGCGGCGGACCGGGGATGCTCATGATGGTTCAACCCTTGCGGGATGCCATCGCAGCAGCAAAAGCCGCGGCAGGTGAAGGCGCAAAGGTGATTTATCTGTCACCTCAGGGACGCAAGCTTGATCAAGCGGGCGTCAGCGAACTGGCAACGAATCAGAAACTGATTCTGGTGTGTGGTCGCTACGAAGGGATAGATGAGCGCGTAATTCAAACCGAGATTGACGAAGAATGGTCTATCGGCGATTACGTTCTCAGCGGTGGTGAGTTACCGGCAATGACGCTGATTGACTCGGTTTCCCGGTTTATTCCGGGGGTTCTGGGCCATGAAGCTTCAGCAACAGAAGACTCTTTTGCTGATGGATTGCTGGACTGTCCACACTATACCCGTCCTGAAGTGTTAGAAGGGATGGAGGTACCGCCAGTATTACTGTCGGGAAACCATGCCGAGATTCGTCGCTGGCGCCTGAAGCAGTCGCTGGGCCGTACCTGGCTTAGAAGACCTGAACTTCTGGAAAACCTGGCTCTGACTGAAGAGCAAGCAAAGTTGCTGGCCGAGTTCAAAACTGAACACGCGCACCAGCAGCAGAAACATGATGGGATGGCCTGAGGCCCCCAAATATCAGTTTACCCAGGATAAGAGATTAAATTATGAGCAACATTATTAAGCAACTTGAACAAGAGCAGATGAAGCAGGACGTACCTTCCTTCCGTCCGGGTGATACCGTGGAAGTGAAAGTATGGGTTGTTGAAGGTTCCAAAAAACGTCTGCAGGCATTTGAGGGCGTGGTTATCGCTATCCGTAACCGCGGTCTGCACTCTGCATTCACTGTTCGTAAAATTTCCAACGGCGAAGGCGTTGAGCGTGTCTTCCAGACTCACTCTCCGGTAGTTGACAGCATTGCTGTTAAACGTCGTGGTGCTGTACGTAAAGCTAAACTGTACTACCTGCGTGAGCGTACTGGTAAGTCTGCTCGTATTAAAGAGCGTCTGAACTAAGATTCGCTTGTGCGACATCCTGTAAAAAGGGCTGGCCGAATGGCCGGCCCTTTTTTTATCTCTCTGTGCCCTGCGCATTAACTTCTTCGTCATAAATCGTTTACAATGCCCCTGCTCTAACGGAGGGTAAGTGACGACTCAACAGCATCAGACAAAATGGCAATGTATCGCGGCAGGTCTCGCGTTATTTGCGATCCTGATGATCGTCTTTGCGCCGCTGGTCTCTGTCTCGTTGCAAAAAGATCCCATGAGCGCGATGCCCGGCATGCACCATGACATGAGCATGATGGCAGAGCACCATGCCCCGCCCGAAAGCATGCCGGTTGACCATGCCGAAGCCTGCGGTTACTGCGTACTGTTGGCCCACGTGCCGGGTGTGATTCTGGCGCTGATGATGCTGCTGTGCGCGGTATTACTCAGGCAGCGCCTGACGCCGCCGCGCCCCTCTGTTCGCCACTGGCACTTCTTCCCCTGGCTCTGCCCCGATACCCGCGCACCGCCGCACCTGTCTGCTTATTCCATTTAAATAAAACGTACACCCTGGTGTACCGATAATCTATTGCCTGAAAAAGGGAAAGCATGACTACCTGCACTTCGCGCGCAGCCTGGGGCAACCTGCTGCGTCGTCTTCACTTCTATATTGGTCTGTTTGTCGGGCCGTTTATCTTCATCGCTGCGCTCTCGGGTACGCTCTATGTCGCTACGCCGCAGCTGGAAAATGCGCTTTATCATCATGCCCTGTTCAGCGAGACCGAGGGAGAAGCGCGTCCCCTTGCTGAACAGATCGCGGTCGCAGAAAAGGTCACCGGCGGAGGGCTACCTCTGCATGCGGTACGTCCGGGCCTGGTTGCAGGTGAGACCACCCGGGTGATGTATGCCGACCCGGCGCTGAACGCCTCTGAGAACCGGGCCATCTTTATCGACCCGGTCAGCCTGGCGGTGCGCGGCGATATGACCGTCTATGGCACCAGCGGTATCCTGCCGTTACGCCAGAAGATTGATTATCTGCATCGGTCATTACTGCTGGGCGATATCGGGCGTATCTATAGCGAGCTGGCCGCGTCATGGATGTGGATTGCTGCGCTGGGAGGGATCGCGCTGTGGTTCTATACCCGGCCAAAACGGCGCATCAATAACCGCTTCCAGAACCACCGTCGGCTGCACGTCTCCCTCGGCTGGTGTCTGCTGCTGGGCATGCTGTTGTTCTCGGCTACCGGCCTGACCTGGTCCCAGTGGGCGGGCGGCAACGTGGATAAACTGCGTGCGCAGCTGAACTGGCTCACGCCGCAGGTGAATACGCAACTGCACGGTCCGGCGGAGGTCGCCGATCCGCATGCCGATCATCATGGCCACCACATGTCGATGCCCATGCCGCAGATGAAGCCCGACCTGGCATTGTATGACGGCGTAATGAACGCGGCTTATGCAGCAGGTATTGATGCCACGAAGCTGGAGATTCGCCCGGCGAAAAGCGCTACCACGGCGTGGACGGTAACGGAGATCGATCGCGGCTGGCCGACGCAGGTGGATGCGGTGGCTGTTGACCCGGCGACCCTGACGGTGATCGATCGGACCCGCTTTGCGGATTTCCCGCTGATGGCCAAACTGACCCGCTGGGGTGTGGATTTCCATATGGGGGTGCTGTTTGGCCTGCCAAACCAGCTGGTGCTGATCGCTTTTGGCCTCGCGCTGTGTGTGATGATCGTCTGGGGATACCGGATGTGGTGGATGCGAAGACCCCGCCAGACGGCAACCAATCCGGCGCAGACGCTGTGTCAGAGCTGGCTGGCGTTGCCGCTGTGGGGGCGCGTGCTCTCTTTCGCTATCGCCTTTTTACTGGGGCTGGCGATGCCAGTAATGGGATGCAGCCTGGCGCTGTTCGTCATCATTGACTGGCTGCGCTGGCGCGGGACATCAGCGGCGTTGTCTTCTACGCGGAATTTCTAGGACGCTGATGCTTCACCAGATACATATTCCGGTCGGCTTGATCGAGCAACGCTTCAACGGAATGGTGTTCCCAGCTCAGCGCGAAGCCAATGCTGAGCGACATTCTGGTGCTGAGTCCGTTTTGCAGCTCATATGAGGGGCTGAACTGCTGCGTCAGCGCAGCGCAAAGGCGCAGAACCTCGTACTCCGAGTGGACGCCATACAGAATGATGGCAAATTCATCCCCGCCCAGACGATAGGGCTGATGACGCCCGCCGCTGAATTCGACCATGCGGCGGGCCACTTCAATCAGCACATCGTCGCCCGCGGCGTGCCCCCAGGTATCGTTAATCAGCTTGAAGTCATCGCAATCCAGGAAGAGCAGGGCGGCGTTAGCCCGCGAGGAGGCGTCACTCATCAGGGCCGAGATGCGGGTACGAAAAGCGGCCCGATTCGCCAGCCCGGTGAGCGGGTCGTGCATGGCAGTGCGCAGCAGCTGGGCATTTTTCGCCTGTAGTTTGCGCTGCCACTCCTCCATTTCATCCAGCAGGCTGTTGAAGTCCTGACCGAAACGATGAAATTCATCAATACGCTCCTCTGGCACCCGGCGGGAGAAATTCCGGTTCGTACGGACATCATGCACCACCTCGGTAATGTTTTGCAGGGCGGTGACCACGCCATTGTGCAGGGTGCGGGTTATCGCTAACGCCACCAGGGAGGCAAACAGGATGCAACCGGTTAACACGGCCAGAGACGTCCAGAGAAAGTGACTAATAAGGCTGTCACGTGCGGTAAGGCGTAATTCACCAATCGGCAGGTTGTTGTGCCAGACGCGCTGTCTGATGGGCTGGGGGAATAACCACTGGCTGACCAGTTGACTCAGGGGATCCGCCTGCACGTCTGGCTCCATTGACCACGCCGCAAAAGGGTTATCGTGGCGGTCCAGCAATATTGCTGACGAAAATTGCCCCTGTTTGCCGAGTGTGGCCAGCGCTTCGTGAGCGGCGGCGGTATCATTAAAGACCAGCGTCGCCTCCAGGCTGCGACTTACCGTGGCGCTGGTTAATTCAAGGTTTCGTTGCGCGTACTGTTTCAGTGTGAATACCGAAGCAATAGACAATAATAACCAGACCAGCGTCATGGTAATGAGAACACTAATTATACTGATGCGCCTGAGGGTTCTTTTGAACGTTGGACGCGGCGCTGATGTAAATTCCTTATTCATGCTTTGTATTCCATGCAAGCATTAACACATCAGGACTAACCCGGACTCCGCTGCGCGACAGCACATTCATATTGACGGAAAATCTGACCTGTCTATCGTCTATTATCAGGCAAAAAGCGCTGCCTGTGAGACACTGCGAATTTTGCTCCGCAATGAGGAGTAACGGTCTGGCATTAAATGCTGTGCTTAATTCAAGTTGGGCGTGGGGAGGCTCACTGCCAAAATAGAGCGCATGGCATCCTGCACTCAGTGCCTCTTGATCGCTATGGATAATGACGGGGATATAGGGCAGCGTGTCCGGGCCATCGATACTGAGCGCCTCAACGTAGCGGGAAGAGGCAAAAATGCACAGGGTTGGCTGGCCAGAGAGGGTGGGCCAGCGGGTATAACTGACGATCCCGGAGACAATTGAACGTACCGATTTATCCGTTCTGGATAATGTTCCGCCAATAGCGTGTCCGCAGGATATTAACAGCATCACTACCAGCGCTACCCGACAACCGGAAATGAGAAAATAGTTACCCACCAGAATCCGCCATACCACTCTGGGAATATTAGCCCTTTAGTTTTGCCGCAATAATACCATTTTTTACCCGGATCGTCATTACGTAGCGCTGATATTAAGGAGCTTAAGTAAAATCCTGGCTCCTTAATTTAAAAAGGAGCTATCGAGGTTATTAATTCAAACGGCTGGCTTTTGTACCTTCATCCATACCCTGCTGCCAGGCGGTGCGGAGCTGAGTGGCGTTTTCAGCGGTATCACAGCTGGCGGGGAATATTCGACCGGCTAATCCCCAGGCGTAAACAAAATTTTCCTGGCATATTTTCTTTTGTCCCTCTTTATATCCTTTGAGATAGGCCGGGCGGTCCACCTTAGGGTCATTAAAATTAGCGGCAAGCGTTTCACGGGATTTTACGGCCACGCCGTCCATCGCGTCTTCTTTCCCCGCACCATACCAGTCGGTGCCGGTCCAGTGAGGCTGATGAGTGTAAGGATCAATCTGACAAGCGGTTAATAGCAGACCCAAAAGCGGGATAACGGTCAGGCGCATAAGGCATTCTCCTTTTTCCATTGAGCATAGCCTGGCGATAAGAATCTATTCTGTAATTTTTACGTTACACCTTAATCAGGTATTTTTTGCTTGAAAAGAGGTGTTGTAAACTATTATTTACGCATTTTGGATTGAAATCTTTACTTGATGTGATATCGTTGGGCTTCCTCAGTGAGGAAACCACTATCGCAAACGAGCTTCCAGGACCGCAATCATGCAAAAAGACGCGCTGAATAACGTACATATTACTGATGAACATGTTTTGATTACTCCGGATCAACTGAAAGCGGAATTTCCGCTGAGCGTTGAGCAGGAGGCGCAAATCGCGCACTCCCGCAAGACCATTTCCGACATCATCGCCGGGCGCGATCCGCGTCTGCTGGTGGTATGTGGTCCGTGCTCTATTCATGATCCTGAAGCTGCCATCGAATATGCCCATCGTTTTAAAGCTCTGGCCGAGGAGGTCAGCGATAGCCTCTACCTGGTCATGCGCGTCTATTTTGAAAAACCTCGTACCACTGTCGGCTGGAAAGGGTTGATTAACGATCCGCACATGGATGGCTCGTTTGATGTGGAAGCCGGTCTGAAGATTGCGCGTAATCTTCTGGTGGAGCTGGTGAACATGGGGCTGCCGCTGGCGACAGAAGCGCTGGATCCGAACAGCCCACAATACCTGGGCGATCTCTTTAGCTGGTCGGCAATCGGGGCGCGTACGACCGAGTCTCAGACGCACCGTGAAATGGCTTCTGGCCTCTCCATGCCGGTCGGTTTCAAAAATGGAACAGACGGCAGCCTGGCCACAGCCATCAACGCTATGCGTGCCGCTGCCATGCCGCACCGTTTTGTCGGCATCAACCAGGCGGGCCAGGTTTGCCTGCTGCAGACCCAGGGCAACCCGGACGGACACGTTATCCTGCGCGGCGGCAAAGCGCCTAACTACAGCCCGGCAGATGTGGCGCAGTGTGAAAAAGAGATGGAACAGGCAGGACTGCGCCCGGCGCTGATGGTAGATTGCAGTCATGGTAATTCCAATAAAGATTACCGTCGTCAGCCTGCGGTGGCGGAATCCGTCGTCGCGCAGATCAAAGATGGCAACCGTTCGATTATTGGCCTGATGATTGAAAGCCACATCCATGAAGGCAATCAGTCATCTGAGCAGCCGCGCAGCACCATGAAATACGGGGTATCTGTTACGGATGCCTGCATCAGCTGGGAAACCACCGATGCGCTGCTGCGTGAGATCCACAAAGATTTGAACGGCCAGCTGGCGACGCGTCTGGCTTAAGAGGTTTGTTATGGTTGCTGAATTGACCGCCCTGCGCGATCAAATTGATGAGGTAGATAAGGCGCTACTGGATTTGCTGGCGCGCCGCATGGCGCTGGTCGCCGAGGTAGGTGAAGTCAAAAGTAAATATGGCTTGCCGATTTACGTGCCGGAGCGCGAAGCCTCCATGCTGGCCTCCCGGCGCAAAGAGGCGCAGGCGCTGGGCGTCTCGCCGGACCTGATAGAAGATGTACTGCGCCGGGTGATGCGCGAGTCGTATTCCAGCGAAAACGACAAGGGATTTAAAACCCTTTGTCCGACGCTGCGCCCGGTGGTCATTGTCGGTGGCGGCGGGCAGATGGGGCGTCTCTTCGAGAAGATGCTCACGCTCTCAGGCTACCAGGTCCGCATCCTTGAAAAAGAGGACTGGACCCGGGCGCAGGCGATGGTGGCCGATGCGGGTATGGTCATTGTCAGCGTACCGATCCACATCACCGAAGAGATTATTGCCCGACTGCCACCGCTGCCGGATGACTGTATTCTGGTCGATCTCGCCTCGGTAAAAAATGGTCCATTGCAGGCGATGCTTGCCGCACACCGTGGTCCGGTGCTGGGGCTGCACCCGATGTTCGGCCCGGACAGCGGCAGTCTGGCGAAGCAGGTAGTCGTCTATTGTGATGGCCGCCAGCCAGAAGCGTACCAGTGGTTCCTGGAGCAGATTCAGGTATGGGGCGCACGACTGCACCGGATCAGTGCCGTCGAGCATGACCAGAACATGGCCTTTATCCAGGCGCTGCGTCACTTCGCAACCTTCGCGTATGGCCTGCACCTGGCGGAAGAGAACGTTCAGCTTGAGCAGCTGCTGTCGCTGTCGTCTCCTATCTATCGTCTTGAACTGGCGATGGTCGGACGACTGTTTGCCCAGGATCCGCAGCTCTATGCGGATATCATTATGTCCTCGGGCAATAACCTGGCGCTGATCAAACGTTACTACCAGCGTTTTGGTGAGGCGATTACGCTGCTGGAGCAGGGCGATAAGCAGGCCTTTATCGACAGCTTCCGCAAGGTCGAGCACTGGTTTGGCGATTACGCCCAGCGTTTCCAGAGCGAGAGCCGCATTTTGCTCCGACAGGCGAATGACAGTCGCCAGTAATCTGATGATGTATATACTGAAAGCCAGCACTGCTGGCTTTTTTTATTTTGGGGAACTGTCATGGCTGAACCACGCGTTTTGTTTGACTATACGGGGCACTTACCAGAGTGCCCCACCTGGAGCGAAGCAGAAAGCGCGCTCTACTGGGCGGATATTCTGGAAGGCGAGATCCACCGCTACCATCTGCCGACGGGTGAACACAGCGTTTTATCCTTCCATGAAGAGGTGGGGTGCTTCGCGCTGCGTCAGGATGGGGGCTTTATTGTCGCCATGCGCACGGGCATCTGGCTGGCGGATAAGCATGGGCTGCTACAACGAAAAGTTTGTGATAATCCGTCGAACCCGCAGCTGGCACGCTTTAATGACGGGGGAACCGATCATTTCGGCCGCTTTTACGCGGGCACATTCTGGGCTCCGGGGGACTATAACGGCGCCTTGCTGATGCGTATCGATAACGACCTGACGCCGGAGGTGATCCAGTGTGATATCCACGGCCATAACGGGCTGGCCTTTAGCGATGACCGGCGCTGGATGTACACCTCAGACACGCCCAATGCGGTGATCTACCGTACGCCGCTGGATGAGCAGGGCGAACCGGGTAAACGGGAAGTCTTTCGCCGGTTCCAGCCGGGGGAGGGGATCCCGGACGGCGCGGCGGTGGATGTGGAGGGCTGTTACTGGAGCGCGCTGTTTGACGGCTGGCGGATCGCCCGTTTTTCACCGCAGGGCGAACAGCTGGAAGAGTACCGGTTGCCGGTGCGCTGTCCGACAATGGTCTGTTTTGGGGGCGATGATATGCAGACGCTGTTTATTACCACCACCCGTGAGAACATGGACGCACAGGAGGTGGCGGCATATCCTCTTTCCGGCGCCATTTTCACCCTGCCCGTCAGCGTGGCAGGAGTGAAAAAAGGCCCATTTATCGCGCGTTAAGCCGGATCGACCGGGACGACGTTTTCGCTCGGATAGCATCCCAGCACCTTCATGGAGCGGGTGATCTCACCCAGTTCACGCAGGGCTTTCTGCAGGGACGCAGACTCCAGGTTGGCCTGGATATCGAGATAGAACATCTCTTCCCACGGGTTGCCATGAATAGGGCGCGATTCCAGTTTGGTCATAATCAGATTGTGATTGCGCAGTACCAGCAGAGCCTCAACCAGCGCGCCGGCCTGCTGGCCCGTCGCCATCAGCAGGGTGGTTTTGGCCGGCACCTGATCGGAGACGTTGATTGCTTTACGCGCCAGCACGATGAAACGGGTGATGTTTTGCGTCTGGTTGGCCAGGTTGCGCTCCAGCACCTGTAAGCCATACAGCGCCCCGCCCGCTTCGCTGCCGAGCGCGGCAACGGTGGGGGAGTTGGCCTGTGCGACCTTCTCCATCGCGGCTGACGTGCTTTCGGTATATTCAATTTTCCAGCCCGGATAGCGGTTCAGGAACTGGCTGCACTGCTGGAAAGGTTGTGGGTGGCTGTAGACCGTCTCGATCTTGTCGAGGTCAGTCGTTCCGGAAACCAGTACGCAGTGGTCAATCGGGATCGTCATCTCGCCGACCAGCGACAGCGTAGTGTGCTGGAGCAGATCGTAAACGTCGTTGATGGCACCGGAACTGGTGTTCTCAATCGGCACGACAGCGTAATCTGCCTGGCCGGTTTCTACCTGATTGAAAATATCGGCGAACTTCGCGCAGCCGCTCTCAATAAACTCTTCGAAGTGACGGGCAGCATACTGACGTGCAGCGAGGTGGGAATAGGACCCTTTTGGTCCCAGGAAGGCAATACGCGCCGAGTGCGGATTAGTTTTGTTCAGATGCTGCTGCAGCAACGCCTGCTGGGTGAGAACGGAATCTTCGATAATCAGCTGGAACAGACGGGTAATGTAGTGCGCATCCAGATGGTGCGTTTTACCAAGGTTAATCAGGCGTTCCAGCAGGTCGCGCTCCCGATCGATATCGCGTACCGGACGATGTGAAGCCAGCTTTGCTTTTCCGACCTCAACGGCCAGCGCACGGCGTTCGGCCAGTAGTGAAAGCAATTTTTCATCCAGAGCGCTGATCTTATCTCGCAGATCTAGTAACGGGTTTTCCGGTGTCATAGCGTTGCCTTTGTCATTTATCGTTATCAATAAAAAAGGCCCCCCGGTGTGGGAGGCCTTATTGTTCGTCTTCGCATTCTTTATCACACGACGAAACGCCTCCCAATCAGGGGAAGGTAAAAAAGAATGCGAAGAAAAACGGTTTAATGGTCATGGAAAATTCCTTCAGAAGACAGACTTAAAGTACCCGTACTGTTTTCACCCTGTCAATAAAAAACGCGCCCGAAGGCGCGTTGGCGATAGACTCAATGTAAAGGATTACTCATCTTCAACTTCTTCTGCGAAGCTGGCGTCTTTCACCGATGTTGTGGCGCGACGGGCTTCACCTTTGTGTTGCACTTTATTGAGCTGCCGTTCCAGCTTGTTAATCAAATCGTTGATGGCGGTGTACATATCCTCATGTTTCGCGCTGGCGACCAGATGGCCGTTTGGAGTATTGATAGTTGCGTCAGCGATGAAACCCTGTGGCTCCTTAGAGAGAATGATATGTGGGTTAATCAAGTGTGTTTGCCATTTATCCAGTTTGGCGAGACGGTCTGCGACGTGCTGGCGGATTGCCGGAGTAATTTCCATTTGTTTACTGGTAATGTTCATTGTCATAAATTTTACCTCTTGTCTTTCCCGTCTTGGTGAGTCCAGCATACCGTTCCTAATGTCAAAATGTGTGATGTAAATCACATTTTTATGTCACTTTTTGTCAACGGATTCTTTTTGTGAGGCAGGACAGGAACACGTAACATTTACCTTGTCGAAGCGACAAATTGCGGCCATAGTTGATAGGATTCGTGCAGGCTAAACCGGTTCAGCTTGATGCGGAAATGGATAAAAAAAACGGCAGCCCTGAGGCTGCCGTTTTGCATTCTACTGGACGATCAGGAGCTGCTGCTGTTCGCGGCGATGATCTTCGCCACTTTGTCAGCCTGGGAGGTCATCTGCAGCTGGCGATAGGCGTTTTCCATCAGCTTCAGGCCATCACGCGTTGCCTGAGTATCCGGATAATCACGCAGCATGCCTTCGACGCGGTTCACGACGGCAACGTATGCACCACGACGGGTATAGTATTCCGCCACAGAGTATTCGTATTTCGCCAGACGGTCTTTCAGGAACACCAGACGTTTGCTGGCATCCGTTACGTACTGGCTGTTCGGGTAGCCGCGAACCAGTTTAGAGAAGTCATTAAACGCATCGCGGGCGTGCTGCGGGTCGCGGTCGGAGCGATCCACACCAAAGAAGCCCTGCAGCGCGCTGTCATCCAGCGCCATATTGGTCAGGCCGCGCATATACATCACGTAGTCAATATTCGGATGGGTCGGATTCAGACGCATGAAGCGATCAATCGTCGCCTGGGCCAGTGGCAGATCGGCATTTTTATAGTAGGCGTAGATCAGATCCAACTGTACCTGCTGGGAGTACGGGCCAAATGGATAGCGATTATCCAGCGCTTCCAGTTGCGTTATCGCCTGTTTCCAGTTACCGTCCTGCAGCTTTTGCTGAGCAGTCGCATAGATTTCATTCGGCGGATTGTCAGGGACCTGTTCATTCGAACCGGAGCAGCCTACCAAAGCCAGGCTCAACGTGGCCGCTGCCACCAGATATTTCATGCGCGTCATGACGTTTTGACTTTCCTCAAATGTTTGTCCGGGAGAATCTCTTTCCTGCTCCCGATTAAGACCAGCTACAATAGCACACTATATTAAACGGCAAAGCCGTAAAACCCAACGTTAAACGAAGAAGCAGTCTATGGCACAACGAGTAGAACTCACCGCAACAGTCTCCGAAAAACAGCTCGGACAACGCTTAGATCAGGCTTTGGCCGAAATGTTCCCTGATTATTCGCGTTCACGCATAAAAGAATGGATTCTTGACCAGCGCGTGCTGGTAAATGGCAAGATCTGGGACAAGCCAAAAGAGAAAGTGTTGGGTGGGGAAGTGGTCGCCATCAATGCTGATATCGAAGAAGAAGTCCGTTTTGAGCCTCAGGATATCCCGCTGAATATCGTCTATGAAGATGACGACATCCTGGTTATTAACAAGCCGCGCGATCTGGTTGTACACCCTGGCGCAGGTAACCCTGACGGCACTGTACTGAACGCCCTGCTGCACTACTATCCTCCTATTGTGGACGTACCGCGTGCGGGGATCGTTCACCGTCTGGATAAAGACACCACCGGCCTGATGGTCGTTGCCAAGACCATTCCGGCGCAGACGCGTCTGGTGGAGTCCCTGCAGCTGCGTGAAATCACCCGTGAATACGAAGCGGTTGCTATTGGGCATATGACCTCCGGTGGCACGGTAGAGCAGCCTATCAGTCGCCATCCGACCAAGCGTACCCACATGTCCGTTCACCCGATGGGTAAACCGGCCGTCACGCACTACCGCATTATGGAGCATTTCCGCATTCATACGCGTCTGCGTCTGCGTCTGGAAACGGGCCGTACGCACCAGATCCGTGTGCATATGTCCCATATCACCCATCCGCTGGTGGGCGATCAGCTGTACGGTGGTCGTCCGCGTCCACCGAAAGGGGCGTCTGACGAATTTATCGCGATGCTGCGTAAATTCGACCGCCAGGCCCTGCACGCAACCATGCTACGTCTCTACCATCCGATCACCGGCATTGAGATGGAATGGCATGCGCCAATTCCACAGGATATGGTGGATCTTATCGACGCGATGCGTGCCGATTTTGAAGAACATAAGGATGACGTGGACTGGTTATGACCAAACTGATTGTCCCGGAGTGGCCTGCGCCAGAAGGTGTGGCGGCCTGCAGTTCAACCCGTATCGGCGGCGTGAGTGAGGGGGCCTGGGAATCATTGAACCTGGGCGCTCACTGTGGCGATAACCTCGATCACGTTGAAGAGAATCGTAAGCGGTTGTTTGCGGCAGGCAAGTTGCCGTCAAAACCGGTCTGGCTTGAACAGGTACATGGTACCGCTGTGCTTCGTCTCACCGGTGAACCGTATGCCTCGAAACGTGCCGATGCGTCTTACAGCAATACTCCGGGCACGGTTTGTGCCGTCATGACTGCTGACTGTCTGCCGGTGCTTTTCTGCAACCGTGCGGGCACAGAAGTGGCCGCCGCCCATGCCGGTTGGCGCGGATTGTGCGCCGGCGTACTGGAAGAGACCGTCGCCTGTTTTGCCGACGGCGCGGATAACATCATCGCCTGGCTTGGCCCGGCCATTGGCCCACAGGCTTTTGAAGTGGGGCCGGAGGTGCGTGACGCTTTTATGGCGCACGATCCGCAGGCGCAGAGCGCTTTTCTTCCGGCCGGGGATAAGTATATGGCGGACATTTACCAGCTTGCCCGCCAGCGCCTGACCCGCGTCGGTATCAGCCAGATCTACGGCGGCGATCGCTGCACCTTCACCGAAAACGATGATTTCTTTTCCTATCGCCGCGACAAGACTACCGGGCGTATGGCAAGTTTCATTTGGCTGATATAACCTATAGAATCAAGACGATCCGGTACGCGCCGTTTTCTTTTCGCATAATTCAGGTCATTCACCTTGAATAATTGAGGGATGACCTCATTTAATCTCCAGTAGCAATTTTGACCTGTTATGGGAGGAGTTATGCGTCTGGATCGTCTTACTAATAAATTCCAGCTTGCTCTCGCCGATGCCCAGTCTCTCGCACTGGGGCACGACAATCAGTTTATCGAACCTCTTCATTTAATGAGCGCCTTACTGAATCAGGAAGGGGGATCGGTACGTCCTTTATTGACATCTGCCGGCATTAATGCGGGCCAGTTACGCACAGCCATCGATCAGGCGCTGAGCCGTTTACCGCAGGTAGAGGGCACAGGCGGAGATGTTCAGCCGTCTCAGGATCTGGTTCGCGTATTAAACCTGTGCGACAAACTGGCGCAGAAACGCGGCGACAACTTTATTTCGTCAGAGCTCTTTGTTCTGGCGGCGCTTGAATCACGTGGCACCTTGACCGACCTGCTGAAAACAGCTGGCGCAACTACCGCCAATGTGACGCAGGCGATTGCACAAATGCGCGGAGGTGAGAGCGTGAACGATCAGGGTGCTGAAGATCAGCGTCAGGCATTGAAAAAATATACGGTCGACCTGACTGAGCGTGCGGAACAGGGCAAGCTTGACCCGGTCATTGGCCGTGACGAAGAGATCCGCCGTACCATTCAGGTTCTGCAGCGCCGTACCAAAAATAACCCGGTGCTGATTGGTGAACCGGGCGTCGGTAAAACGGCTATTGTGGAAGGGCTTGCCCAGCGTATCGTCAATGGTGAAGTGCCGGAGGGTCTGAAAGGCCGCCGTGTACTGGCACTGGATATGGGCGCGCTGGTGGCCGGGGCCAAATACCGCGGCGAATTTGAAGAACGCTTAAAAGGCGTGCTCAACGATCTGGCGAAACAGGAAGGCAACGTCATTCTGTTTATCGACGAACTGCACACGATGGTGGGAGCAGGTAAAGCCGATGGTGCCATGGATGCCGGGAACATGCTGAAACCCGCTCTTGCTCGCGGCGAGCTGCACTGCGTGGGCGCCACCACGCTTGATGAGTATCGTCAGTACATTGAAAAAGATGCTGCTCTGGAACGTCGATTCCAGAAAGTGTTTGTGGCTGAACCGTCAGTGGAAGATACCATCGCGATCCTGCGTGGCCTGAAAGAGCGCTATGAGCTGCACCACCATGTGCAGATTACTGACCCGGCCATCGTGGCGGCTGCTACCTTGTCGCATCGCTATATTGCTGACCGACAGCTGCCTGACAAAGCGATCGACCTTATCGACGAAGCGGCCTCCAGTATTCGTATGCAGATTGACTCCAAGCCAGAAGAGCTGGACCGACTCGATCGCCGGATCATTCAGCTCAAGCTTGAGCAGCAGGCGCTGAAAAAAGAGTCTGATGAAGCGAGTAAAAAGCGTCTGGATATGCTTAATGAAGAGCTGGATGATAAAGAGCGCCAGTATTCTGAGTTAGAAGAAGAGTGGAAAGCCGAGAAAGCTTCCCTGTCTGGCACTCAAACAATCAAAGCTGAGCTTGAACAGGCAAAAATTGCCATTGAGCAGGCTCGTCGTGTGGGCGATCTGGCGCGCATGTCTGAACTGCAGTACGGCAAAATTCCTGAGCTGGAAAAACAGCTTCAGATGGCGACGCAATCGGAAGGTAAAACGATGCGTCTGTTACGTAATAAAGTGACGGATGCGGAAATTGCTGAAGTGCTTGCTCGCTGGACCGGGATTCCGGTGGCGCGCATGCTTGAAGGCGAACGTGAAAAACTGCTGCGTATGGAACAGGATCTCCATAATCGTGTGATTGGGCAGAACGAGGCGGTTGAAGCGGTATCGAATGCTATCCGTCGTAGTCGCGCAGGGCTTTCCGATCCGAATCGCCCGATTGGTTCGTTCCTGTTCCTGGGGCCAACCGGCGTCGGTAAAACCGAACTGTGCAAAGCGCTGGCTAACTTTATGTTCGACAGTGACGATGCGATGGTGCGTATCGATATGTCCGAGTTTATGGAAAAACACTCCGTTTCACGTCTGGTCGGTGCGCCTCCTGGTTATGTTGGTTATGAAGAAGGCGGTTACCTGACGGAAGCAGTGCGCCGTCGTCCTTATTCCGTCATCCTGCTGGATGAGGTGGAAAAAGCGCATCCGGATGTGTTCAACATTCTGCTACAGGTACTGGATGATGGTCGTCTGACGGACGGGCAGGGGAGAACGGTCGACTTCCGTAATACGGTTGTCATCATGACTTCGAACCTGGGTTCTGATTTGATTCAGGAACGTTTCGGTGAACTGGACTACAGCCATATGAAGGACCTGGTGCTCGGGGTGGTGAGCCATAACTTCCGTCCTGAGTTCATCAACCGTATTGATGAAGTGGTGGTCTTCCATCCTCTGGGTGAGAAACACATTGCCTCGATTGCGCAGATTCAGCTGCAGCGTCTCTATAAACGTCTGGAAGAGCGTGGGTATGAAATTCACATTTCCGACGATGCGCTGAAGCTGCTGAGCGAGAATGGTTACGATCCGGTATACGGTGCGCGTCCATTAAAACGTGCTATCCAGCAGCAGATCGAAAACCCGCTGGCACAGCAGATCCTCTCTGGGGAGCTGATTCCGGGCAAAGTTATCCGTCTGGAAGCTAACGACGATCGCATTGTGGCAGTGCAGTAAATCACAAAACGCAAAAACGAGCCCCCGGAGGGCTCGTTTTTGTTTAAAAACCAGGCAAAAATAGAGATCCAAATGCGGAGTTGCCTGGAAAGTGAGCGGTCGATAAATAATTTTCACTTTATACTTGCCAGCTCCGAAGAACTGCCTATAATGCGCCTCCACTGACACGGAACAACGGCAAGCAAGCCGCCGAATCAGCAGAGAAAAGCGCGAAATAATCGCTTGACTCTGAAGCGGGAAAGCGTAGTATGCACAACCCGCGCCGCAGCGAAAAACGAAGCGGCACTGCCCTTAAACAATTTATCAGACTATCGGGGTGGGCACGCAAAGCGACATGGATTCTTAACGTCCTCGGACGTAAAATGAATACCAAGTCTCTGAGTGAACACGTAATTCATTACGAAGTTTAATTCACGATCATCAAACTTACATCGAAGAGTTTGACCATGGTTCA